>NZ_AFGF01000098.1 GCF_000219125.1 Acetonema longum DSM 6540 | reverse complement strand
TTTTTTTGCCGTCTGTGTATCTAATTAGGAAGCGAGGGTACCGCTAGAATTATACAGCCGGGAACCAAAAGAAGAAGTATTGACCATATGTGTGACGGTCTTAGCAGGAATTATGATATCCCGGAAAATTTCTATGAAGCGGTGTTAGTGCGGGAGAAGTTGCGCGCACGGCTTTTGGCAACAGGGTGGCAAAAAGCCGTCTCTATAAAATAGTAAGCCGGGAAACCTTTGCCTGTATTGGAATTCTGGCCGAGCCGGTAATATGGGATGGGGTGGAAGTCCGGATTTTTCTGGTATCCATAGGCAGTAAGTCCAATAAAACCTGCAAAAATCCATGTTGATAAAGACAATGAAGGGAACGGCACCTTGCGGAGAAGTAAAAAAGCGTCGTTTGCATACTACAAAAAGATCATTCAAACAAACGGTACAGCGCTTGATGCGGCAATAAAATAAGGTCCTAGCGGATTTTTCCTATGTCGGCGTTGCCGCCCAGCCGCCACAGGCTGATATTTGCCGCTCCCTGCCTGGCGGCGATGCCGGTCCAATATTGCAGCGTTTTGGCGTCGGCATACCACACCTGGTAGGAAACGCCGTTCTCCCGGAAAGCGAATGCAACGCTCCGGCTCGCCGCATCCCGGGTGGCTGCCGCGCCATGAAGCGTGGCCAGTGTTCTCGCCTCCACCTCTGTCAGCAGGCGTTTTTCGCCGTTATCGCCCCAGAGGCAGCCGCCGGTGGCAAAGGCAACCGACCTGGCGCCGGGCAGGGACTGCATCCGCTGCAGCGTTTTTTCGATAAAGCTCCGGTCGGCCTTTGGGCCGGGGCCGCTGTGCAGGCCATGCAGGTTATACAGCATGACGACATATTCCGGCCCCTCGGTAAAAGTCGTGCCGGCAAACGGCGCACCCGGTTCCAGCACGATCCTGAGCTGCAGGTTGTTTTGCAGCGTCTTGCGGTAAAGCGAGCGGGTAAATCGCAGGAAAGACTGCCCCACAGCCTGGTCTTTCCATATTCGCTCATAATCAATTTCAATGCCGTCAAAGCCGCCCTGCAAAGCCAGCGCCAGGATTTCGTCAATGTGCTTTTCCATCGAAGCAGCATCGGCAAACAGCCTGCGGAGGACTGCCGTGTCTTTTATGGCCGCCGAGCCGTCGGGATTTTGCTTATCATTGACAAAGGTAAGATACGCTTCATGTTTTTTGCCGGTTTTTTGCAGTTCCTTTTTTTTGTCGATCAGCGCGGGAGGGATGAACAGGCGGTCGTCCTTGTCAAAATAGGCAGCGAAATAAGAGAGGCTGGTCAGTCTTTTTTCCAGCTTGTGCAAATCTTTTTCGCCGGCGGCCAAATCCCAGTAAGCCAGCCAGGCCGACCGCCTGGCTGGCTCTTTGGCGTCCGCTTTGCCGGCGGAGAGGCCGTAAAAGCAGCTGACCAGGCTGAAAACGGCAGAGGCAAATACAATTGCTTTGAGCATTTCACCCAATATCTTTCGCATGGACTTCCTCCCGCGGCTGTAAATGGTTAAAAATTGACAATAAACCAGTTGATGAGCGCCTGCCAATATTTCTTCACGGCGAATTTGACGGCATCCCAGCCTTGCAGCCCGCTGTCGAATAAAATCTTTTCCTCTGCCAGACGGCCCGTGGTTTCGGTGATCACCAGCTTTTCAAACACGCCGTCGTATACATCGTCGGCCGGATTTCTTTGACTCCAGCCATAGCCGCTCCAGGCCGATTCCAGATAAACGGAGCCTGCGGCCGTATTGGATAGTTGTAAATCGGTTACGGCAGCCTGGCCGTCCACTTGCACGCTGATTTTATCTCCCGCGAGAGACAGCGACAGCGTCCGGTCGCCTTTTTCATGCGCGCTGAGGTCAGGAATATAGGCCGCCGCGCCCTGGGCTACGGTGGGGACGTCTTCAAGGCTTTTAGCCTGCAGGCGCTTGGAGTAAAGCCCGGCTTGCCCGGCAGACCCGGCATACTGCAGGAAGGCTTCCAGAGCCCGCATTTCCGCCGCTTTTTTATCCTCCGGAACGGACTGGACGGTCTTGCCATCGTGTTGATCCAGGTTTAGCTTGCATAATTCCGTTTCGCTGCCGCCGGTTTTTTCGGTAATATAGAGGATATTATCCTGTATCGATACGGCCAGGAAGCGGCTGAATTTTTCGCCGGTTCTGAGATAGATTTTCTGCAGGCCCAGTTTGTTTCCCCTGAGCCGCACGGCCAGCTTCAGGTCGGCAAAGTCGTTGCTGTTTTTTAATCGCAGCAGCCCTTTATCGTTTGGCAACGAGGTTAAAATAATTGTTTCTTCTTTCAATTCCGCTGCTCCTTTTAGCGTTTCCCAGGCGTTTTGCTTATCCAGATCGCCTTTGATAAAATCCGCCGGCTGATGGATATCGTATTGGATCCGCATCAGCAAATGATTGGCAGACCAATAGGCCTGGGGCTGCATTCTGGTCAGGTCGTAAATGCTGCTGCTGCGCTGATTGAAACAGAATCCTTCCCAGTTGAAGTTCATCGTAAACAGCGCTTCTATCCAGTGTTTGTTCACAACGCTTACTGCAGCGTTATTGCCGAAGCTGCCGGTATTGGAATGCATTAAGATATGCGTTCCGGGTATATACCCTACCGACCTTGCGTAAATATTCCCCAGCGCTTCATAATCATAGGCAATCCGGTCTTTCATCCGGGTGTGGCTTTCTTTGGGAATACCGTATTCGTCGCGGATATAATCCATTAAATAGTGATTGTATTTGCGTCCTAAATATGGCGCAACTTTGGCATGCTGCAATGGGTTCAGTTCTCCCAGATAATTGCCGTACCGGTCGAATACGTTGATAAATGCCAGACGGTATCCATTGGTGCCCAGTTCCCAAAAACTTGTTTTCTCCAGATTTTTCAACTCGTCCGGCGTTAAAAATTTAGGATCCTGTTTTGCGAAATTTGCCGCATAGGTCAGCATGGTTGCTTTAAAGTTCAATTCTTCGAGGATTTTCTGGGCGAAAATGGCTGTATCCCGCCGGCCGTCTTCAAAGATCAGAAACAGTGATTTTTCCGGCAGTTCCTTGCCTGACCGGTAGTAGTCCGCAATATCCTGCTGGCTGATCGTGACATAGCCCAGCTTTTTCAGCGCCTGCAGATGTTCCCGCAAACGGTCTGTTCCGATCAACGCCTGGGTGCCGGTCCGTTCCACGCCGAAATAGGCCAGCGCGATAAAGCCCTTGTCCCCGGAAAATTTCACCGGCTGTCCGGTATAGGAAATATAGGGGGTTAAGGTAAATAAAGCGTTGGTGCAAAAGGCAGCCACTGCCAGGAGGAAGAGGATCTGCCCGGCTGTACGGATTCGTTTCTTTTTGTTTTTGCGGGCGGTAAATTTCTCATCGGCTGTTGTCATTGTCTTATGCCTTCTTTTGCTGCCGGCGGTTCTTTTTTAACCGCTCCATGATGTCGGCGGGCGTCATGCGCGTTCCCCAGGTAGTTTTCCAGAAGGTCACCCAGGCAACCGGCATCTGCCACAACAGCACGGCCTCGTAATACAGGCAGAACCACAGGCCGAAAATCCAGGTGGAGCTTTTCCGCAGCAGCAGTTGCGCCATGCTCATGAGCATGGCCATCAAAAGAAGGCCGGCCGCAAAGGTCAGCGGAAACACCCGGTGGACCAGGGGAATGTACACCAGGTTATACACAACGGTCACCGGCGCCAGGACCGGGATGAGCAGCCCTGCATAAAAGGATAGGGCCATAAACGGTTCTTTGCGCCACATGAAGCCGGCGGCAATCAGCGATTCCCTGAGCCAGGAGCGCTTCCAGCGCATCTGCTGTTTCAAAAAAACACGATAGGTGTTGGGGACGATGGTATGGCAGACGGCCGTATCCTGATAAACGGTCCGGTTGCCGCGCAAGATAAAATTGGTCATGCTGCGGTCATCGCCGAAGGTGGCTTTCTCGCCGAGAAATGTCTGCTGCAGCCAGCTGTCCAGATGCCTGACCACCAGAGCTTTTCTGTAACAGGAGAGAGGGCCGGATAAACAGGTGACGGCGTCAAAATAGCTTTCCGCCGCTTTCATGATGCGAAAGGCGATAAAATAGCGCACAGCCTGCATTTTCGTCAGGGCGTTGGTATAGGTGTTGGCCACGTCGGTCCGGCCGGTGACCCCGCCCGTTTTGGCGTCTTTGAACGGCTGGACGACGTTGCGGATGGCAAACGGTTCTAAAAAGCTGTCCGAATCCACAAACACCACCAGTTCATGCCTGGCCATCAACGTTCCCCGCGCCAGGGCCTCCCGTTTGCCGGCGTTCTTTTCCTGGCAGAGATAGTGCAGCCTGTCGCCGACCCGGTAATATGGCTCCTGGGTTTTCAGCTTTTCCACGATTTCTTTGATTCTCGCAACCGATTGGTCGTCGGAGTGGTCGTCGACGATGATCACTTCCAGCTTATCGCTGGGATAATCCTGATTCAGGCAGCCTGCAATCGTTTTTTGTATCCAGGTTTCCTCATTGAAACAGGGCACGATGATGGAAACTCCGGGCGTAAAGTCTTTGTCGATGGGAACAGGGCGGTAAAAGGAGGCGAACAGGTAACGGGTCAGCAAAAAAGTAGCCGCAATGATGCTGTACAGATACAGGGTTTGATTAAATTTAAAATACAGTACGCTTTCCGCCCGCAGCAGCAGGATGCAGGCGGTAATCACAAACAGCAGGAAAGCGGCCGCCGGCAGCAGATAGCGGCTTTTCCTCCTGGCCGCATACTGAGCCAGCGATTGGGCAAATTCCACGCCGCACCGCGTTTTCCCGTCCGGGCTTTCACTCAGGCGGATAAATTTAGCCGCCATACGGACTTTCATTTCATATCCTTCCGGCATGGTGCCGGGCGCGATGACAAACTTCAGGCTGATTTTCTCCGCCTGCCGCAAGTCTTGCCCGACTTCCGGGGGGACTTCCAGCAGCATGCCGGTCGTGGAAATATCGATTCCTTTTACCGGACAGGCAACACTCTTGCCGGCGGCAAGATAACGGAGGGAAACGTCATAATCAATCAGATATCTTCTGCCCATCGTTTGGCTGACGATCAAGCCTGCCGCATCGTCCGGGGCGGTGTCTGTTTTCAGACGGCGCCTGTCGGCGTTTGTCCGCAGTCCTTCCCGGTCGGGAACTTTGGCGAGCCGTCTGCGGTCCGGCCTGTCGAGCAGCAGGACATCGGTTTCTTTTTTTATTTTTTTGCCGGAATACTTTGTTTCTTATCCGCATGATCCACATTCCCGCCATTTTCCAGCTGCCTGCTGCAGCTTATTCAACCAGGCACCCGCGACTGGACCGGTAGAACAGGCCAAACCCTGTTCACAGCCTGTTTAATTGCAGCGATTGCTTCCGGCTGATCTGCGAATACCCGGCGGATAAATAATCAGATAACCGGCCGGCTTTGAATTTGGCAGGATCGGAATCCGTCCTGGCGGCATTGGCGGTCAGCAGAATGTCCAAAGCCATTGCCGTGTATGCCGAACTGTCGCTCATATGCATGATTAAAACCGCGCCTCTTTTTAGTTCCCCTTTTTCCGTATAAACCACGTCTTTCATTGTTCTCACAAGCTGCGGCGCATTTTCCGCCGTATAGTCGTAGGTGTTGCCCGAGCCGGCGACAATGTATTCGCAGCCGGCGTCAAAGGCTGCTTCCAGCCCCGTTTTGCTGATCGCCAGCGTCGGTGGGCGGAAAAAACGGGTCAGGGCCGGCCGGCCGTTCACAAGAACATCTCCGGTGACAGCCCGCAATTTTCGGTAGGCTGCGGCAAGGTCGGCGCGATATTCGTCTTTATCCTGGGTTTGTACCAGCCGGCCGGTTCGCGGATCGCGAATGACCAGCGGCAGATGCTGATCGGAATGGCTGGCGATTTCATGGCCTTCCATGGCAATCGCCCGGAGCAGGTTCGGATTATATAATACGTTATTGGTCGTAATGAAAAACGTCGCCGTAACCCGGTGCTTGCGCAGAACATACAGCAGCTTATTGATCGCGGCGTCTGTTCCCAGTCGTCAAAAGTGAGAAAAATAACCCTGTCCTCCGTATGGATCAAGCCGCTGGTATCGAGGCGGCGGGTCTCCATTTTCGAGAAGCCTAGCATACGGTCTTCGTAATTGACATCTTTATGGCCGATATACCGCTTGGCGGCTTCGGCCATTACATTGCGCCCTGTGATTCTTACACTGGGACCGTCGTAGCGTAAGCCGCCCGGAATGGTCGCCGGATCGGCCGGATATTGATAGATAAACCGGCTGTGCCTGAGCAGCTCGCCGACCGGCTTTATCGCATACTGCGAATCATTGGCCGGGTTATTGGCGGGATTGTCGTAGGAGGGTGCATAGGCAATGTTATCCACTTTGCGCCATTTAATGGTTTCGACCAGATCGCCAGCCAGACGCTCATTGCTATAATAGTCCATTCTGAAATGGACGATCTGCCCCCGGGATAAAGACAGGGCAAATTTGCCGAAAATCTCGGCCATCACCTGGTCGGCGGCCGTATAGTCCTTATGCCTGCTTTGCACCACATTGACGGATTGGCCAATCAGCCTATATCCCAGACCGGCAACCGCTTCTTTTGTCGTGTCCGACACGGCTCCCCAGGGCTGTTTTACCAGGCCGGTGGTCACCCCGAACTGCTCCTGCAGCAGCCTGCCGGTAGCTAAAATCATCCGGCGGGTTTCGTCCGGCGCTTCCCCGTCTTTCGGCCGTATGGCAATGCCGATTTCGTGCCCGTCGGCGATAATTTTCCGCAGCGTTGCCGGATGCCGCCGGATTTCCGGTTCCATGACGAAAAACGTCGCCCTGATGCCCAGACCGCGGAGCCGCCGGAGCACATCGCTCACTGCCGCCTCCCTGCTTAAGCCGCCGAAGGTAAAGGAGAGCGCCGGCTCGGTAGTAGGAATCACCCTGATTTCCTGTGCCTGGTTATCGGCAGCTGTCGCCTGAACTGTACGGATGGAAAATAAAGCGGCAGCCTGTTCTGGCAGAAGTGAAAATAGTCCGATAAACGGGATTCCGGTCAGATAAACGCCCAACAGCAGCAGAACCGGCACCAGCAGTATTGTTTTATATTTCACGCATATCACCGCCTTGTACTTAAAGGCTCCAGTAGGAATAACCGCTTTCTTCCATTACTTTACGCTCAAATATATGCTTGATATCAATAATGACATGACGGGTTTGCCGCCCTGGCTGCTTGAACATGCCGGCCAGATTCGCCGGCTGTAGTTCCCGGAAGTGTTGATGGGCAACTAAAAATACCAGGCAATCGGCATTTTTGACCTCTTCCAGCCTGACAAGCGGCAGGCAGTATTCTTTTTTAAATTCTGCGGGATCAACAACCGGGTCAGCCACTTTTACCTGAATTCCATATCCGGCAAGGTGCCTGCAGACGTCGACGGCCTTTGAATTGCGCATATCCGGGCAATTTTCTTTAAAGGTAATTCCCATAATATAAATGTTGGCTCTTTTTAGATTTTTATTGGCTTGAATCACTTTTTTTATAATGTTGTCAGCGACAAAGCCGGCCATGGCATCGTTAATTTTTCTGCCGGCGGCAATAAGCTGCGAGTGATACCCCAGCATCTGGAACTGATAAATGAAGTAATACGGGTCCACGCCGATGCAATGCCCGCCTACCAGGCCGGGTTGAAACCGCAGGGCATTCCATTTGGTGTTCATGGCGTCGATTACATCTTTGGTGTTGATTTTCATGCGGTCGAATGCCAGGGCCAGTTCATTCATAAAAGCAATGTTAATGTCTCTCTGGGCATTTTCAGCCAGCTTTGCCGCTTCCGCCACCTTAATGCCGGCTGCTTTATATACTCCCGCCTGAATAATCAGTTCATAAATCGCCGCAACCGTTTCCAATGTTTCCTCATCTGTCGCGGCAACAATCTTCCGGATATTTTCCAGTCTTTGCACTTTATCGCCGGGATTGATTCTTTCCGGTGAATAGGCTACCCTGAAATCTTTGCCGCATGCCAGGCCTGATTTCGACTCTAACACCGGAATGCAAATATCCTCGGTAACCCCGGGATACACCGTCGATTCAAAAACGACAATACTGCCCGGCGTCAGATTTTCCCCGATCAGTGCACTGGCGCTGACAACGGACGTTAAATCCGGGGTTTTATCTCCATTGACCGGCGTCGGCACTGCAACAATGATCACGCGGGCTTCTTTCAGCCGGGCTGGATCAGTAGTAAATTCCAGTGTCGTGCTTTGGAGCTTCGCCGTTTCGACTTCATGGGTAGGATCAATTCCCTGCTGATAAACAGCCACTTTTTCCGGATTAATATCAAAGCCAAGGGTCCGGACTTTTCCGGCAAACGCAACCGCCAGCGGCAACCCTACATAGCCAAGGCCTACAACTGCCAGCAAAGCTTCTTTTGCCTGTAATTTTAATAAAATTTCCATATATTCCGATTTCACCTGCTAATGTATTTAAAAATATTGCATGAGGTAACTCCACCAGGTTCTGGCGCTATCGCCGGAGGCTTTTTCTGACAGGTCGTAATATTCGAGGCCTGCCACAAAATTCGCCGCCACCGTATAGCCCATTCCTAAGCCGTAGCCCTTAAATCCTTGCATCCGGCTGCCGGGGCCGTTCATTCCATGCATAATATAGGTTCCCTGCGGCTGATTGTAATATTTGGCAAACAGGCTGTAGGTGCCCGGACGCCAGGTTTTTAAACCGCCGTAGTTAAAACTCAACACATAGCCGTCATGATCTCCCTGGCTGTCTTGCAGCGTTGCGCTCAAAATCGTGGCTCCTACGCCAAAATTGCTGAAATTGTAATTTCCGCCCAGAGACCGGATCGTATTTTTCTGATCTGTGTCTGTCCGATAGTGATAGACGCCGGCTTCCAGGTTGTAATCAAAATCCTCGTAGCGTGCCGTGGCTATCGCCGTTTCCTTTGAATGCCCGGTTTCCCCGTAACTCAGCCTGTATTTCACCGGTTCGCCGAAATTAAGCTGAATGCCGTCAAAACCGCTGTCGTAAATATTTCCTTCAGCCATAAGGTGGCTGAAAGACCCTGCCCGCAGCAGCGACCGGCCTAATTTCCCTTCCAGGAAAAGATAAGGCAGGCCGGCATGGTTATCATAATTGAGGATATTTCTTTTGCCCTCCAGCATGCCGTGGATGCGCCAATCCGGGCGGGTCTCAGCATCAAAGGCCAGGCGGGCGCGGAAGCCGGATATATCCTGACCCCAAAGGCCGGCGCCGCTGTTCAGGGCATAATGATAGCGGACTTCGCCGGCGGTATTGATTTTATCGCCGGCCCGGCGGCTGTCCTGGCCAGTCTGCATTAATTCATGGATCAGAGCCGCGTGGGTTTCCGGGTCGATGTCCCCTGAGCTTGTTGCGGGGGGAGCGCCGGCATCGGCTGCCTGGCGCGGCGTTTTGCCATTACGTCGAGGCTGCGGTGCCGCCGGAGCAGCACCGCTGTTGCCTTTACCGGCATTTGCCTTTACCGGCATTGGTGATGATTTTTGTTGTCAGCAGGGCAATTTTATAGGTTAATTCCGTTTTGGCTATTTCGACATCCGGATTCGGGTCATTCATGATCGCCGTGGTAAGCTGGGCCATTTCATTGGCAAAATCCTTTTTCTGACTGTCGGGCAGCAGCGGCATCACTGTTGCTGTAATCCGGGCATTGGCGTAAGCAACTGTCCTTTTGAAATTTTCCGTATCGGCGGTCGGGACGGATACGATATCGGCCGTAATTTTCGCCAGCTCGTAAGAAATCCTGGCTTTGTTTTCTTCCATATTCTCCCGGGATGCAACCGCAGGGTCGCCGGCGTCCGAAAAACCGCTTGCATATGCTATGTTCCCCGTCCACGGCTCAGCCCCGGCCAGTTCGTCACGGCATGGATTCCCTGCGGGCAGACTGCTGATTACCGTTGCCATGGCAAACGGTAATAGTAAAAACTTTTTCACCAGAACCCTCCCTGCCTGACAAAGTTCGCCTGTGGTAAATTTACCGTCGCATCAGACTGACCGTATGATTTAAGCTAACAAAAAAGCCAGGTTGCAGTTTTGCAACCTGGCAGCCATATACTTAAAGTACGTAGACCCATAGCTTTGCGTCCTTATTTTTCAATAAGTTTGCCGTGTTTATTAAGTTCTCTCATAAGAGATCATGCACTTTATTATGTAGATGGTATTATGGTGACTATTATGACATATTTTTTTATCAAATGCATTAATTTTTTTGACTATTTAGATGCTTTCCGTCTATCGCCGGCGGAAGGCCATGATCAATTAGCTGCATGATCCTGCCGTTTTCGCCGTTTTTGGCAATGCCTGCAATAAAATTCCTGTTAAATATTAACAATCTATCAGATGAACGTGTGTGATTCCAGGCCATTAATCCAGAAGCGGGTTTGGTTGAAAAGCAGCGCCCGGTCCCTTTTTCGTATAAGAAGATCATGTAGCCGTGACAGAAAAAGAAATCATCACTGCATGCTTCCGTTCCTGCGCAGCGCTTTCAGCGCGCGATTGTTCATTTCTACAATCAAGGCGGGGATATTTCTGCATTTTATCCAAGAGGACTTGCGTCCGGCAAATAAAATATTCTTTATATATGAATAGTTGCTTGAATCTTAGAAAAATACGAAGCGGAAAGGATGTGGCTCATGTGGGAGATAAAACAGATTTTTGGGTCCAACGGATTTCACGGCGCAAATTTTTTACATGCAGTGCAGCAACAGTCGGGGGGCTCAGTGCTTTAGGAATGCTTTCCGAAGATATTTTTACCGGGATGGCGAAAATGTCGGAAGCAAGAGTGCCGGAAATGGTTGTACTGACTGCCGGCTCCCATAATTGCGGGGGAAGGTGCCGCATCAAGGCGCATGTCAGCGATGGGATCATTACCCGTATATCCACGGACGACGATATCCCGGATACGCCTCAGATGCCGCAGCTCAGAGGATGTTTGCGATGCCGCTCTTACCGTGACCGGCTTTATCATCCGGATCGGTTGAAATATCCGATGAAACGGGTAGGCAAGCGCGGCGAAGGCAAATTTGAACGCATCACCTGGGATGAAGCATTAACGATCATTGCCGGCCACACTCAGCGTATTATGCAGCAATATGGACCGGAAGCGATCTATATGCAATACGGCAGCGGCATTGCCGGCAAAGTGGCTGAGAGAGTATGGATGTCCCGTCTGCTGGGCATGTACGGCGGGTATTTAAACTACTATGGGACTTACAGCACTGCCTGCACGTCCATGGCCACTCCCTATACCTATGGAACGACGGCTACCGGCAGCAGCCGCGAGACCTGGGCCGATTCCAAGCTGATTATTCTTCTGGGATGGAACCCGGCGGAAACGATCCATGGGACAAACACCGCCTATTACTTAAAACAGGCGAAGGAAGCCGGGGCAAAGATCGTGGTCATCGATCCGATGTATTCCAATACCGCCATAGGGCTGGCCGATGAATGGATTCCCATCCGGCCTACAACCGACAGTGCGCTGCTGGATGCCATGGCGTATGTCATGATCAGTGAAAATCTGCAGGATCAGCCTTTTCTCGACAGATACTGCCTGGGCTTTGATGAAGAACATATGCCTGATCATATTCCGCCGGGGAATTCTTACCGGAGCTATGTAATGGGATCAGGCGACGATAAGACTGCCAAAACGCCTGAATGGGCAGAAACGATCACCGGAATCCCGCGCCATAAAATTATACAGCTGACGCGGGAGTATGCCACGATGAAACCGGGGGCCCTGATTCAGGGATATGGTCCCCAAAGGCATGCTTACGGCGAGCAGGTTGTCCGGAGCGGCACTGTTTTAGCGGCCATGACCGGGAATGTCGGCATAAAAGGCGGCTGGGCGTCAGGAAACGCTTCCCAGGCCCGCAGCCAAAAGATTGGCGCCATCCCTGTCAATAATCCTTGCAAGGCTTCGATCTCCTGCTATATTTGGCCGGATGCGATTCAGCATGGCAAAGACATGGGAACGGAACAAGGGGTAAAAGGCGTTAAAAAATTATCAACCAACATTAAGATGATTTATAACCTCGCCGGAAATTGTCTCATTAACCAGCATTCGGATTGCGGCGGAACCGCCAAGATATTGGAAGATGAAAGCCTGGTGGAATGTATTGTGGCCAGCGAGCATTTCATGACAGCCAGCGCTAAATTCGCCGATATTTTACTGCCGTCTGACAATATGATGGAGCGGGAAGACATTGTTACGCCCTGGGGCTACGGCGACTATATCCTGTATATGAATAAAGCGGTGGATACGGTATTTGAATGCCGCAATGGGTATGACTGGATCTCCGATCTCGCCGAAAAATTAGGTCTGAGAGAAAAATTTACGGAAGGCAAAACATTAGAGCAATGGCTGCGTAAAATAGTGGACGACACGCGCAAGGCAAACCCGGGTTTCCCGTCTTATGAGGAGTTCAAGGCGAAAGGCGTATACCGCTGGCAATATCAAGAGCCCAGCATTGCCTTTCAAAAACAAATTGAAGACCCGGAACATAATCCCTTTCCTACGCCGTCGGGCAAAATTGAGATTTTTTCACCTCGCTTGTGGGCCATGAACAAACCCAAAGAGATTCCTGCCATTCCGAAATATATCGCTGCCTGGGAAGGACCGGCGGACCCGCTGCGCGGCAAGTATCCGCTGCAGTGCATAGGCCATCACTTCAAACGCCGCGTTCATTCGACCTTTGATAATGTTCGCTGGATGGAAGAGGCGGCTCCGCAGGAAGTCTGGGTCAATACCCGGGACGCGGCGGACAGAGGGCTGCAAAACGGTGAGAAAGTAAAGGTTTACAATGATCGCGGCAGTATGATGCTGCCGGTAAAAATTACTCCTCGCATGATGCCGGGTGTGATATCGGTACCGCAGGGAGCGTGGTGGAATCCGGATGCCCAGGGCGTTGACCAGCGGGGATGCACCAATGCCATCACAAAATATCATCCTACTCCGCTGGCATTCGGCAATCCGCAGCACACGAATCTTGTTCAGATTACCAAGGCGTAAGGATGGGGAGGAGTGAGTAAAATGGCCCAGCTTGGCTTCTATTTTCAACAAGAGAATTGTGTGGGATGTTCAACTTGCCAAATCGCTTGTAAAGAATAAAAATAACCTGAAGGTTGGACAACTGTTCCGGAAAGTGACCGAGTACGCCGGAGGGGGATACATAGAAAGCAATGCGGTAGTGACCGGTGATATCTACGCTTATTGGATTTCAATGAGCTGTAATCACTGCGCTGAACCGGCATGCGTCAAAAATTGTCCCACGGGCGCTATGCAAAAACGTAAGGAAGACGGGATTGTGTTTGTCGATCCCAAGAAGTGCATCGGCTGCCGCTATTGCATTATGAGCTGCCCTTACGGCGCACCGCAATACAATCCTGATACGGGAAAAACGGGAAAATGCGATTTGTGCCGGGACCTTCTGGCGGAAGGCAAGAAGCCTGCCTGCGTGACGGCTTGTCCCATGCGGGTGCTGGATGTGGGACCCGTGGAGGAATTGCGTCAAAAATACGGCGGCACAAATTATATCAAAGGCATGCCCAAACCTTCCACAAAGCCGTCGTTAATTATGAAGCCGCATAAAAACGCGATAGCGGATAAGAGCTAAGGAGGCGGGAGCATGAAACACGAATGGCCTTTAGTAGTCTTTACACTGCTTTCCCAGGCGAGTATCGGACTGTTTCTCGCCCATCAGATTTTAAACGGGGAAAGGCGCTTGGCAATAACAAGTATTTTACGCTGGGTCATCGTTTTAATGGGAATTGCGATGGGGACATCGCTGATGCACCTGGGCAGTCCGCTGGCTGCTTATGGAGCGGTTGCCAATATAGGGACGTCATGGCTGAGCCGGGAAATTTTCTTCAGCGGCGGATTCTTCGGGCTGGTTATTGTATGTTACTTTTTGGAAAAACAGGGGCTGGCAAGTGCAGGAATGAACCGGCTGGCAGGATGGGCGGCAGCGCTTGCCGGGGCCCTCTGCCTGATCAGTACGGCGTGTACTTATATCTACACGGCAGTGGCCGCCTGGAGTACGTTCTATACCCACATTGCCTTTTATACCACGGCTGCCATCCTCGGCTTAATAGGCTATGCGGTTCTGCTGTGGCAATTGCCGCAAGAGCAGGAGCAGCCGACTGTGCCTGCGGCCCTGGCCGGCATTTCCGCGTCTGTCGTGCTGCAGTTAACCGGCATGGCGGCATATCTGGTTTTTGTGAACGGGGCAGGTCTGGCGCAGCAAAGCATAAAACTGCTTTATGATCAAATGTCTCTGTTTATAGCAGGACAACTATTGGCAGTGGGCAGCATTGCCTCGATGTTCCGGTTTCACAAAAAATACAGGATGGGGTCTGCGGATGCAAAGACCTGGCTGCAGGGAACCTTTGCGATGATACTGCTGTCGGCCATTATCGGACGATATCTGTTTTATGGGATCGGCGTACCCTTTATCGGGAAATTTTAACTCTTTTATGACAGTGAAATCCTTATATATGCTTATAAAAGTGTTTGCGTAACAGGCAAACACTTTTATATTGATGATGGATGATTGTTGTGCGGGGAGATTTATGTAAGAAGGTACTGTGTAAATAGTGTATAATTTATACAGGAGATGCTGTAATACAGGAATTAACGCGGAGGAACTATGCGGACGGAAGTGTTTCGGCATGTATGCCCGAGTAATTGCTATAGCACGTGCGGGCTTATCTCCCGGGTGGAAAACGGTAAAGTCCGGCAGATTCAGGGAGACCGGCAGCACGGGTATACCAAAGGGTATATATGTGCCCGGGGGCAGAGTTATATACGGTCTTTGTATCATAAGGAACGTATTTTATATCCCATGCTGCAGCAGCCGCGGCGTTCGGGAAGATGGATCCGCATTGACTGGCCTGTGGCAGTTGACATCATGGCGGAAAAAATACTGAGTCTTTCTGCGCAATTCGGCTCTTTTGAGCCCATTTGCTGTTATAGCAACTCGGGAAACATCAGCCTGCTGCATCGGGCATGGAGCTGGCTGGCCAATAGCCTGGGGGCGACAAACACCGCGGGATCCATATGCTGGGGTGCGGGGCTGGACGCTTTGCACTTCGATGTCGGGGATTATATGCAGCTGGACCCGTCGGCTATGGGGCAAACGAAACATATCATTTGCTGGGGAAGCAATCCTGCCTGGACCGCCATTCACCAGATGGATTATATCAATCAGGCGCGGGAACTGGGGGCAAAGCTTGTTGTTATTGATCCGGTCTACACGGCTACTGCGGCGCAGGCGGATTTGTATGTGCAGATACGGCCGGGGTCCGACGGGGCTTTGGCATTGGGAATGGCAAAGCATCTTTATGAAAACAACCTGGTCAACCATGGCTTTGTTGAAAGCTATACGGTGGGCGGAGCTGATTTTTTTCAATATTTAGATACTATAGACCTGCAAAAGATGTCGGATATCACCGGGGTACCCTCAATGCTGATGCGAAGGCTGGCCGAAGAATATGCCGCCCAACCGGCAGCGCTTTGGATTGGACTGGGAGTGCAACGCCATATCAATGGCGGGCAAAACGTGAGATGCATTAACGCCTTGTCTGCCATTACGGGGCATATTGGGGAAAAGGGAGGGGGTGTCTACTTTGCCAATCCGTCCATCAGCCGGCTTCTCATGAAGCATGTGAAGGAGTGCGAGGGACTGACAGATCCCGGACGGGTCATTTTTGCCCATGACTTGGCCGCCGGTTTGGCAAAAATAGAGAATCCTCCGATCAAAATGCTGATATTGGCGAATGCCAATCCGCTGACCCAAAACGCGGAAGTCGATATGATCCGCAAACATATAAAACAGTTGGATATGGTTGTCGCAGCGGATTTATTTCTCACGGCTACGGCCCGGGAAGCGGACCTGTTTCTGCCGGTGACCACTTTTCTGGAGCACTGGGACCTCACCCCCAGCTACTGGCATAACTGGCTGGGCATTAATCAGCCTGCGATTTCACCGGTTGGGGAGTGCAAGTCCGATATTGACATCGTTAATCTTCTGGTTCAAAAACTGAATGAGCGTAAGCCCGGATCGAATTCATTTCCTGCCGGCAAAACGGAGAAAGAGTGGCTTGCGGATATTATGGCGCCTGAAATGTGCAAACTGCTGGGGATTTCCGACGTATGGGAATTGCTGGACGGACCCCGCCCTTTCAAGTTTCCGGGAAATCCATGGGAACAGGGCGCTTTTTCTACTCCCTCGGGAAAATATGAGCTGTTTTCACTGCAGGCGCAAAAAGCGGGGCTGCCGCCATTGCCGGTATACACGCAGGCTGCCTGTGGAACGCATAAATATCCCTATCGGCTTTTAACACCGCACAGCCGGGATGGGATCAATTCCCAGCCGCATGAGCGTGAACCCCGGGAGCGAATTTTCGCCTATCTTCATCCTGAAACCGCCAGGAAAAGCAAAATCGTTGAGGGAAAAACCGGCCGCCTGATGAACGACCGGGGCGAAATAGCCGTGACCTGCAGGATCACTTCATTTGTACCGGAGGGAACGGTTGTTATCTATCAGCCGCCGGCAGTTGAAATTGCTTTAAATTGCCTGGTTCCTCCCTTGAGAACCGATATGGGGGGAGCGGCCGCCGGTGGTCCCGCCATAGCCTACTATGATACATTTGTCAATATTATGCCTGTGTAACAAGGAGGGATAAAGGATATCATGCAATTTGGCTTTATTATCGATCCCAGCCGCTGCATCGGCTGCCGGGCCTGTGAAAAAGCGTGCCGGAAGGAAAAAGACGAACCGTTTCCGTTGCGTACGGTACAATTGGTTGTGGATAAGGGCAAAAAGCATCATTATTTTATATCCATGTCCTGCAATCATTGTGAAAATCCCGAATGTTTCAGGGTCTGTCCCGAGAAAAGCTATACTAAAAGAAGGGACGGAGTCGTCGTGCATCAGACGGGGCGCTGTACGGGATGCAGCCGGTGTGTTAAGGCCTGTCCCTTTGGCGCACCCCGTTTTAACCCGCAGACGGGAAAGGTAGATAAATGCGATTTATGTATAGAACATATTAGTATGGGGCGCCAGCCGCTTTGTGTTCTCAGCTGTCCGACAAAGGCCCTGCAGGTAGTGTCTGATATTACAGACCATGGATTGCCTGGGAAAATACAGTTTCCCGGGGCAGAAGGCATAAACTTAACGCATCCCAGTCTGCGTATACGGGAGATAAAAAGAGGAGAAGCGTATTTTCTTTGATAAAACAAAGGTTGGAGCTACTATGACGGAAATGACAGAAAGCAATGTTTGGCAGCTTTTTTTGGACTTAGCCGCGCAAGGGAAAGGAATTTCCGCCATTGCGCATTTACTTGCAGAGATCGTGGGCCGGGAAGCGGTCATTTGCGATGTGCATCTCAATAGCCTGACCGGCTTTATTGCCGGGGACGCCAGCGTGGAGCAGCCGGAAGGTTTTATAGCCGGAGATGCCGTCGGGAGGCTGCTCAGCGACGGAGAGTTTTTTTACGGAGATATCGAGTGCGGCAAGGCTCCCAGATCATGTCTCATGAAACCCATAGGAGATTCCTTGCTCTACGGGTATTGCTTCATTCTTGACAGCGGGCAGGAGCGGGAAAGGTTTAAAGAGCCTCTGAGAGCGGCGGCGCTGGGGGCGTTGGCTGAGTTGTCACGCATGAAACGTGAGCGGGATATTGAGAGAAAATATCATAATGATTTTATCCAGGACATTTTATACAATAATTTGCCAAACCGGGAAGCCATATACGATAAAGCGGGCATTTGGGGGTGGGATCTGGCCAAACCCCATAGTGTCGTTATTGTCGGCGCCGATCCGGGTGAATTGCCGGAAAGGGCTAATTTGCCGGTAGAGCGGATGTATCATTGGAGCAGGGAATATGTGCGGGAGAATAACTCCCAAACGATAATCGCCGATCGGAACAGCCAAATCATTTTGCTCGTCCCGCAGGAAATTCCCGATAAAGGTTCCTATAAGCACAGGCTTCAGCCATGGGTCACAGGATTATGTCAGTACATAAGCAAGCATACTGATGATTATTCTTTTTCGGCGGGAATAGGGCGTCTGTACCCTGGCGTAACAGACTTGTACCGGGCTTATCAGGAGGCTAAGATTGCACTGGATATCCATCGTTTGTTAAAACGAAAGGCCAGCATAAGCTTTTTCGATGAACTGGGAGTATTGCGGCTTGTTTATAATCAGGGCGAACAGGAGCTAAAGGAATATTGCCAGGAGACTTTAGGCTTGCTGGAAGAATATGACCGGATTTATGGCGCCGATTTATTGCAAACTCTAATCGCCTTTATTTATACCTCCGCCGATTTCGGCAAGACCGCGGAGGCGCTGTTTGTCCATGTAAATACCTTGCGATATCGTTTGAAAAAGATCGAAGAAATAACGGGCAAAGATTTAAAGAATCTGAGCGTGCTGGCTAATTTCCATGTAGCGCTGCAGATAAAAACGATGCTAAGCAATATGGACCGCGGAGACTAGGGGAGTGGGATGAATATGAAGAAAAACGCTGATTGGATAAAAGACTGGCTGCGGTGGAGAGGGGCCATTTATCGTTTTATTGCGCAATTCTATTTAGAAGGCCCCACAGATGCTTTTTTAGACAATACAAGAGAAGCGAATCTGATGAGCGTGTTAGCCGAAGATCTCAGCAAAGAGGAATTCCTGCGAGGCTGCAGGCTGATCGCACAAGACTTGACCCGGTCTCAGGAACCGGAATATAAAAGAGCGCTGCGGGAAGATTTTAAGCGGCTGTTTGTGGGGCCGGGACATTTAGAGGCGCCTCTTTGGGAGTCCGTCTATCGCACGGAAGAAAAAATCCTTTTTGGCGAGCCGACAATGGCCGTGAGACGGTTTTATCAATCGTCCGGGGCAGCTATTGCGAAGCAAAATAATGAACCCGAGGATCATATCGGCATTGAGCTTAATTTTATGGCCCGGCTGTGCGAGGAGGCCATAAAGTTTGAAAACTTAGATGAGATGATAGAAGGACTGGACTGCCAAAAGCGTTTCTTGCAGGAACATCTTTGGCAATGGGTGCCTGCGTTTTGCCGAGTGGTTTTGGGTGCAGCGAATACTGATATGCTGCGCGGTCTTTCCATCATTACCCGGGAATGGGTGCAGCATGAGGCTGGGGAGCTTGCGGCAATGCTGCAAACCATTCAGGAGTCGGAATTTCGGGACTCAGAGTCCTCCTGAATCCCAAAGTTTCTGAAATGAGTTTTAATCAGCGAAGCATTCTCTGGAAAAAACAAAAATAAAAGACCACGTTATTCCGCGCTGATGCGCGGGGAAACGCGGCCTTTTTTAAGCCGGGAAACTATAGTTAAAACATGATGGAAGCAATCATGAGCTGAGTTTTCGCCCGTGGACCTGTTTGACGGTTTCGCTCAGCTTGTGTACAGAGGCTTCCACTTCTTTGGCGGACAGGTTGGGGTTAGCCAGGTAGGAATTTTCTTCCTCAGTCAGATCATACCAGCGATTCCCCAGCAGGGAGAAGCAGCGGGTCTTGAGATCCTGGCTGACCCAGAGCAGGGCCCGGAAAATATCCTGGGCCGGCAGGGAGTCAAATACCTCCTGCAGCAGGGCATCGTCCAGCATCTGCAGCACATTCACCGGGCGAGTCACGATTTTGCGGGTCTCTTCCGGCACAGAGGCGTAATCCTCCGGCTTGATCAAGGACACGTGCCGGCGGCGGGGCAGTCTGATTTCGCCGGCATCGCTCAAATCCTGGATGGCGTTCATAATCCGGCGGCGGGTCTCCCAGACCTCTTTAGGGTCGATTTCCTTGTCGCTGAGATATTCGCACTCTTCCAGCAGATGCTGTCCGGAGCGGGTGGAAATGTTTTTCAGTATTTTATTTTTCAATTCCTCCCCGGCGCCGGTCAAGGCCAGCGGGAATTTGCTCAGGTCCAGTTTTCTCAGGATCGCTTGCAGCTCCAGGTCTTGTATACGGTTCAGGTCTTCAAAGAAAAACAGGCGGTCTTCCAGCTGGGACGCCAGATCCGGGTCCAGCTTATGCAAGGACTGCAGGATGTCTTTCACAGCTTCCGGCTGTATGCCCTGCAGGATCCGGGCGACAGTTTCCGGCTGGCAGTGGACCAGGGATTGTGTGGCGGCGGCTGTTTCCGCCCCAAAGGCGCTTCCCAGAAGGGATATGAGCGCCGGAGGATTTTTTTGCGCCTGCAGCAGCCACAGAATGATTTCAGGCTGCGCCTGGCCTGGCAGAGAGGACAGCAGAGAGGCGGCCCCCTGCGCATCGGAGCAGGCGAGCAGCAAGGCTATGATTTGTTTAGCCAGTTCCGGTTCATGACCGGCCGGGCGGATGTTTTTCGTGGTATCAATACCGGTTGGAGTGTAGTTCATTTCGTTGCACCTCCTCGATACCATTATTCGCGACGATTTTGGCTATTCCTGCCGAATTTTTTCTTGCCTGACGCTGTACGGAAAAACATCTCTTTGGTACAATATAAATATACTGTATAAAGAGTTTCCAAATAATGGACGGGATTGTCCCATACAATTGTTTAAACTGAAGGAGAAAATAATGGTTAAAACCCGGGATTTATGGCGGGGTATTGCCAGGCGATGCTCGGCGGCAGTCTGTTTGCTGCTTGCCGTTGCGGCGACGGGCCTGGCGGCTTCCCTGACGGATACGGAAAAAGACATGACGGATAGAGATGTACATATTGATCATATGGATGAAGGGAGTACCGAATTCTATTTTTCGCTGGAACAGGGTTTCCTGCGGCCGGAGGAACAAGCAGGATGGTATTATCCTCTGACAGTCGGCAAGGTAAAAACTTGGGGCACGCCCATTCTGGGAGAGCCGGAATTATCGGCGGAGCAGATGGAGAACTATCTCCGCCGCAAAAATCCTCATGCGCCGAATGTGGCCAGACTTTATATCGATATTGGCCGGGATATGGGGATTCGCGGCGATATCGCCTTTGCTCAGACATTGCTGGAAACCGGATTTTTCCGCTACGGCGGCGATGTGGTGCCGGAGCAGAACAATTTTTCCGGTCTGGGCACAACCGGCCGGGGCGTCAGAGGCTATTACTTCGCGACACCCCAGGATGGTGTGCGGGCTCAGCTGGAACACCTGTGGGCTTATGCCACGACTCGGCCGGCGCCCCGCAAGCCGATTGACCCCCGGTTTAACTATGTCACCCGGGGAAGCTGCCCTACCTGGGAAGAGCTGGGCGGCAGGTGGGCGTATCCCGGCTATGCGGCCTGGAAATACGCCTCGTTCGAGGAAGCCTTTGCCGCCGGGGAGACCTATGGCCAACTGATTTTACGTATTTACGAGGACATAAAGAATTTTAACGGCTAGAGCCATGTGCAGTAAAATTTTCCTGAAAACCGGCAGGAGTTCTATTCCTGCCGGCGAAGTTATAAAACAAATAATTCGTTTTTTCTAATATTTACGGGACAAAATATGTACCGGCGGGACAAAAAACATCCCTGGGAGAAAAGCATGGAAATGATCATCCGGCTGCATCGGAAGATTGCGCCTGAACTCATTGCGATATTTGAAGAAAGATACAATATTCTGCGGCATATTTACCATGCCCAGCCCGTAGGACGCCGGTCTCTCTCCGCTACTCTGGATACCGGTGAAAGAGTGGTCAGGGCCCAGGTGGATTTCCTGAAAAATGCCGGACTGGTGGATTTCTCGCCGCTGGGCATGACAATAACCGAATCGGGGCAGGCTATTCTTGCCGAGCTGGCGGAATACATCCGCCAGCTTCATGGACTGACCGTGTTGGAGCAGGAGATCGCGCAGGCGCTGTCAGTCGGAACGGTGGTCATTATCCCCGGCGACAGTGAGACCAACAACATGGTGGCCAAAGAGCTGGGCCGGGCGGCGGCCTCGGTGCTGAGCCAACAACTGGGCAGACCTTTGACCATCGCCGTCAGCGGCGGCTCTACCATGGCTAATGTGGCCGAGGCCCTGACGGTATCGGCGCCTCAAACCCTGGTGGTGCCGGCCCGGGGGGGCTTAGGCGAACAGGTAGAGTATCAGGCCAATACCGTTGCGGCGGTGATGGCCAATAATCTGGGCGGTAAATACCGCCTGCTGCACATTCACGACGGATTGAGCGAAGAAGCCCTGGAAACCGTCCTTACCGGCGATTCTCCCATGCGTGCCGTGGTGGACCGGATCAAACGCGCCGATATCCTGATCTATAGTATCGGCCAGGCCGGTCGCATGGCCGAAAGACGGGGAATCAGGAAGGAACTCAGGCGGCAGATTCTGGAGCAGGGTGCCGCCGGGGAAGCTCTGGGGCATTATTGCACCCTGGACGGAAAAATCGTCCATGTGACCAGCAGTTTAGGGTTGAAACTGAATGATCTGGCTGAAATCGGCATGGTGATCGCCGTGGCCGGAGGGGCTGCCAAAGCCGCCGCCATCGTGGCCGTAGCCCATGCCGGCAGCCAGGATGTTCTGGTGGTCGATGAAGCGGCTGCCAGAGCCATTCAGATGATTATACATCCGACATCAGCGTAACCATTAAGAAAAATACAATCAGAAAATTTGGGAGGGTTTATTATGTCGACAAAAGTAGGTATTAACGGGTTTGGCCGCATTGGCCGCAATGTATTCAGGGCGGCTCTCAACAATCCGGCGGTGGAAATCGTGGCTGTGAATGATCTGACCGATGCTGAAACGCTGGCGCATCTGTTAAAGTATGACTCGATTCATGGCACCCTGGACGCCGAGGTAAAAGCCGAAGGCGGCAATATCCTGGTCAACGGCAAGGTTATTAAGGTATTGGCGGAAAAAGATCCCGCCAGCCTTCCCTGGAAAGACCTGGGCATCCAGGTCGTAATCGAATCCACCGGCCGCTTCACCGATGCTGACAAGGCCGCCGCCCACATCAAGGCCGGCGCGAAAAAGGTGATTATCTCAGCCCCGGCCAAAGGGGAAGACATTACGATCGTACTGGGCGTCAACGAGAAAAAATACGAGCCGGCCAAGCATCACATCATTTCCAATGCTTCCTGCACCACCAACTGCCTGGCTCCCTTCACCAAAATACTCCATGAGAAATTCGGCATTAAACATGGTTTGATGACCACTGTTCACTCCTACACCAATGACCAGCAGATCCTGGATCTGCCCCATAAGGATCTGCGCCGGGCCCGGGCCGCCGCTCTCTCCATTATCCCGACCACTACCGGCGCCGCCAAAGCGGTTTCGCTGGTTCTGCCCGAGCTCAAGGGCAAACTCAACGGCTTTGCCATGCGGGTGCCGACTCCCAACGTATCTATTACCGACCTGACGGTGGAACTGGAGAAACCCGCTACGGCCGAAGAAATCAATAAAGCCATGAAAGACGCCGCAAACGGCGAACTGAAAGGCATTCTGGCTTATACCGACGAACCCTTGGTTTCCAAGGATTTCAACGGCAATCCCCACTCTTCCATTGTTGACGGACAGTCCACCATGGTGGTGGAAGGCACCATGGCCAAGGTGGTGTCCTGGTATGATAACGAATGGGGCTATTCCAACCGGGTAGTGGACCTGGTAACCTTTATGGCAAGCAAAGGGTTATAAAAGACCATATCGAGAAGATGGGGCCCGGTTGGGCCCCCTTTAGGAGGATTATCCGTGCATAAGAAAACATTGAAAGATGTATGGGTTGGCGGTAAAAAGGTTCTGGTGCGGGTGGACTACAACGTACCGATGGACAAAGAAGGCAAAATCACCGATGATACCCGAATCCGGGCTACATTGAATACCCTGGAGTTTTTATTGGAGAAAAATGCCGCCGTCATTCTGGCCAGTCACATGGGGCGACCCAAAGGCAAGCCCAATGCGGAATTTTCCCTGGAGGCGCTGGTGCCCAGGCTGTCTCAGCTGTTAGGCCGTCAGGTTTTATTTGTCTCCGAGTGTGTGGGACCGCTGGTGGAAGATGCCGCTAAAGCGCTCCGGCCTGGTCAGGTCCTCTTATTAGAGAATCTGCGGTTTCATAAAGAAGAGGAAGAGAACGACGCCGAGTTTGCCAAAAAACTGGCCGGCTTGGCCGATATTCTGGTGAACGATGCCTTTGGCGTATCCCACCGGGCCCATGCTTCGGTGGAAGGCATTACCCAATATATCCCGGCCGTGGCCGGCTTCCTGATGGAAAAAGAACTGATGTACCTGAACGATGTGCTGAACGCGCCGAAGCATCCCTTTGCCGCCATTATCGGAGGGGCAAAGGTATCCGACAAGATCGGCGTCATCGAAAATCTGCTGACCAAAGTAGACACATTGATCATCGGCGGCGGCATGGCTAATACCTTTTTAGCCGCCAAGGGCTATGCTATGGGCAAGTCCCTGGTGGAAGAGGATAAGCTTGATCTGGCTAAATCCCTGCTGGAAAAAGCCAATGCCTGCGGCGTGAAGCTGCTGCTGCCCAGTGATGTGACGGCGGCCGAGAAGTTTGCGGCCGATGCCCAGCATAAAGTTGTAGCGGTAGACAGCATCCCGGCGGAATGGATGGCCCTGGATATCGGGCCTGCCAGCCAGGAGGCTTTCGCCAGAACTTTGGCCGAGGTGAAAACAGTCGTTTGGAACGGTCCCATGGGTGTATTTGAATTCGATGCCTTCGCCAAGGGCACCGAGGCAGTGGCCAAGGCAGTGGCGGCTTCCGGCGCTACCAGCGTGGTAGGCGGCGGAGACTCCATCGCTGCTTTGGAAAAAACTAAGCTGGCCGGCAAGATCAGCCATATTTCCACCGGCGGCGGCGCTTCCTTAGAATTTCTTGAAGGACGGGTGCTTCCCGGGGTGGCGGCTTTAGCCGACCAAGAACAGGGGTGATTTCATGCGTAAACCAATCATTGCCGGGAATTGGAAGATGCACAAAACAGTTCGGGAATCCCTGGATTTTATCCGGGAATTGCGTGAGATAAAATTCGACACTTCGAAAGCGGAGGTTGTCGTTTGCCCCAACTTTACCGCCCTGCACGAGGCCGGCCAGGCTCTTGCCGGCAGCGGGATCGGGCTGGGGGCCCAGAATATGCACTGGGAAAAGCAGGGGGCTTATACCGGTGAGGTGTCACCGGCCATGCTGCAGGACGCGGGATGCCGTTATGTGATTATCGGCCATTCCGAACGGCGGCAGTATTTCGCCGAGACGGATCAGGGAGTGAATCATAAGGCGAAAGCTGCTCTGCAGCAAGGTCTGACGCCGATTCTGTGCGTAGGGGAAACCCTGGAGGAACGGGAAGCCGGTCAGACCGAAGCGGTAGTGGGCCGGCAGGTGAAAGGCGGCTTAGAGGGCCTGGAGTCCGGGCAGGTCACCCAACTGGTCATCGCCTATGAGCCGGTTTGGGCCATCGGTACCGGACGGACGGCCTCGGCCCAGGACGCCAACGGCGTCTGCGCTTTTATCCGCCGCACGGTGGCCGGAATATTCGGGCAGGACAGCGCCGCGAAAGTACGCATTCAATACGGGGGCAGCGTGAAAGCCGACAATATTGCCGAGCTCATGGACCAGCCCGATATCGACGGCGCACTGGTAGGCGGCGCCAGTTTGGACGCAGCAGCTTTCGCCAAAATTATAAATTATCGTTAGGAGTCTGTTGCAAAATGAGTACACTACAGCATCCCATTGCGCTGGTGATTATGGACGGATGGGGCATTGGCAGAAAGGATGATCCCAGCAATGCTATCGTCCACGCCGGTACGCCCCATGTGACTCTGTTGTCCGAACTCTATCCTTCGGCCTCCCTGGCCTGCTCCGGCGAGGCGGTAGGCCTGCCTGCCGGCCAGATGGGAAACTCCGAGGTGGGACACCTGAATATCGGCGCCGGGCGCATTGTATATCAGGAGCTGACCCGGATCTCAAAAGCCATCCGGGACGGCGATTTCTTTGCCAATCCGGTGCTGTGCGGCACTATGGACCAGACCCAAGCCGGTCATGGCGCTTTGCACCTGATGGGTCTGCTGTCTGACGGAGGCGTTCACAGCCATATCGAGCACCTGATCGCTTTGCTGGAACTGGCCAAACAAAAAGGCCTGAAGCAAGTGTATGTCCATGCTTTCCTCGACGGCCGGGATGTGCCGCCGTCTGTGGCACAGACATATACCGGCCGCCTGGAAACGGCCATGGCCCGGATCGGCCTGGGGCGTATCGCTACCATTTCCGGCCGCTATTATGCTATGGACCGGGACAAACGCTGGGAGCGAGTGGAAAAAGCCTATGATGCCCTGGTATGCCGGGAAGGCTTGCATGCCGGCAGCGCTGTCGAGGCCATCCAACAGGCCTACCAGCGGGGCGAAACCGATGAGTTTGTCCTGCCTACGGTGATTGACGGCTGCGGCGACTGCCAAATCAAGGCCGGCGACGGCGTCATCTTTTTCAACTTCCGGCCTGACCGGGCCCGGCAGCTGACCAGAGTGTTTGTGGACGAAGGATTTGACGGGTTCAAACGCCGTCAGGGCTTTTTCCCGGTCCATTTCGCCACCATGACCCAGTATGACGAGACCCTGGATGTGCCGGTAGCCTATAAGCCGCAGCTTTTAAAAAATACCCTGGGAGAAATCTTCAGCCGTCAGGGCCTGCGGCAGCTGCGCATCGCTGAGACTGAGAAATACGCCCATGTGACCTATTTTTTCAACGGCGGCGAAGAACAGCCGTTTGAAGGGGAAGACCGGCAGCTGATTCCATCGCCCAAGGTGGCCACTTACGACCTTCAGCCGGAAATGAGCGCCTCCGAGGTGACGGAAAAGGTCCTGGAGGATATTCGCGCCGGCAAATATGATCTTATTATCCTAAACTTCGCCAACTGCGATATGGTGGGCCATACCGGCAAGCTGGAGGCTGCTGTCAAAGCGGTGGCCACAGTGGACCTTTGCGTAGGCAAGGTGGTGGACGCCATGCGGGACAGGGGCGGAATCACCCTGATTACCGCTGACCACGGCAATGCCGAAATGATGACGGATCCTGAAACCGGCGAGCCCTATACGGCTCATACCACCAATGCAGTGCCCGTGATCCTGGTTTCGGAGATGCACCGGGGCCGCAAGCTGCGTCCTGACGGCATGTTGGCCGACATCGCGCCTACGATCCTGGAATTGGCCGGCATCGCAGAGCCGGCGGACATGAGCGGCACGAGCCTAATCGTGCAGGGTAACACCCCACAGAAATGATAGAGGCAGTATCGCATCAAAAGAACCGTCCCCTTGATGCATCTGGACCTTTTGAACGGTCACGGTTTCGAGGCTGCAGATGGGTTTTGCACCAGAACCCAGGTTGAAAAATTACATATCAGGAGGAGATACAATGACAACGATTACTGATATTTTTGCCCGTGAAATCATGGATTCCCGCGGCAATCCTACCGTAGAAGTGGATGTGTTGCTGGAAGACGGCACCATGGGACGGGCGGCCGTTCCCTCCGGCGCCTCTACCGGCGCTTACGAGGCCATAGAACTGCGGGATGATGACAAAAGCCGCTACCTGGGCAAAGGCGTACTGAAAGCCGTAGACAATGTGAATAGCCTCATTGCTCCGGAAATCGTCGGCATGGATGCTCTGGATCAGATCGGGGTGGACCAGGCCATGCTGGAACTGGACGGCACTCCCAATAAGGCCAAACTGGGGGCTAACGCCATCCTGGGAGTATCCATGGCAGTGGCTAAGGCTGCCGCTGGCTCTTTAGGCATGTCCCTGTACCAGTACCTGGGCGGCATTAACGCCAAACAGCTGCCGGTGCCGATGATGAACATCCTCAATGGCGGCAAGCATGCCGACAATAATGTGGATATCCAGGAATTCATGATCATGCCGGTGGGAGCTAAGTCTTTCGCCGAAGCTTTGCGCATGAACGCCGAAATTTATCATTCCCTGAAAAAAGTATTAAAGGACCGGGGACTGGCCACCGCTATTGGCGATGAAGGCGGCTTTGCCCCGAATCTGGCCTCCAACGAGGAAGCCATTCAGGTAATCCTGAGCGCCGTGGAAAAAGCCGGCTATAAGCCGGGCGAGCAGATATTCCTGGCCATTGACGCCGCCAGCACCGAATTCTATCAGGACGGCAAGTATAATCTGGCCGGCGAAGGAGTGGTCAAGACTCCGGAGCAGATGGTAGAATACTATGCCCAACTGGCCGAAAAATACCCGATCATTTCCCTGGAAGACGGTCTGGCCGAAGACGACTGGGAAGGCTGGGCCCTGTTGACCAAGCGGCTGGGCGGCAAGATCCAGCTGGTAGGCGACGACCTGTTTGTCACCAATACCACCCGTCTAAGCCGGGGTATCAAGGAGGGCATTGCTAACTCCATTCTGGTCAAAGTCAACCAGATCGGGAGCCTGACCGAGACCTTCGATGCCATTGAAATGGCCAAACGGGCCGGCTATACCTGCGTCATCTCCCACCGGTCGGGGGAAACCGAAGACGCCACCATTGCCGACATTGCCGTGGCTGTCAATGCCGGACAAATCAAAACCGGGGCGCCGGCCCGCACCGACCGGGTCGCCAAATACAACCAGCTCCTGCGCATTGAGGAAGAACTGGGGCCCTTGGCCCAATACCGGGGACGGGAAGTTTTCTACAATCTCAAAAAATAATCCGCATATCCCGTTATTAGCGGACAGACAAGCCGGGCAACTCAAGGATTGCCCGGCTTGTTTATGTAAAACCGGATGTGGGCATAATTTTTTTTGAAGACTGAAACAATACTATCAGTATATAATGAAAATAATTGCTCATTTATGGTATGCTGTGATACAATGTTATGGTACAAGTGGGTGGGGGTGTTAGGTAAAGTGGTTACAGCATTGATGATCCTTGATGCCATTCTGGCGATTGCCCTGATTGGCGTAGTCGTGCTCCAGTCCGGCAAAAGCGCCGGCATGTCCGGCTCCATCGCCGGCGGCGCTGAAACGCTGTTTGGCGGTAAGCGCAAAGGGCTTGACGAATTGTTAGCCAAGGCGACAATGGTGATTGGTATTTTGTTTGCTGCGGTTACCCTGGTTTTAGTCAGGATGACCCAATAGATTTATGCGGAGATGAGATTCTCCAGTTTCAGATTCGCAAAATCGGCGATTTTTCGCCGATTTTTCCATATATACGGGCTGCGAAAATCATCTCCCCCAAAATCTTACCTTCATTAACATAACATTTGAAAAGCGCCGGGGAAGCCCGGCGTTTTTTGACTTTACAGCCGATAACCGCTATAATGAAGCCATAAAAGCTAAAAATAACCATAGCGGGTAGGAGGGACAAGCTTGGCCATCTTAAAAGGCGCAGAGCCTTTCCTGCTGCCGGGAGGCGAGCATGGCATCCTGCTGGTGCATGGTTTCACCGGTTCTCCCTCGGAAATGCGCTTGTTGGGAGAAAGCCTGCAGAAAGAAGGCTATACGGTATTGGCCCCGCGGTTGCCTGGTCATGGAACCAGCCCGTCTCACATGGCCCAGACCCGCTGGATGGATTGGTACGGAGCGGTAGAAGACGCCTATCATGTCTTACGGGGTCTATGCCGGGAGGTTTCGGTGGCGGGCCTTTCCATGGGAGGGCTCCTGGCTCTTAAACTGGCGGCGGAATATCCGGTGAAAACCGTGACTGCCCTGAGCGCGCCGATCTATATTGCCGACAAACGCCTGAAATGGCTGCCCCTGTACCGGGTGGTGCGGCAGTATGTTCCCAAACGCCGCCGCCCTCTGAACGTGGATCCTATTTATAGCGTGGGCTATGACCGGACGCCTTTGACCAGCCTGGCCAGCCTTCTGGATCTTATTGGGCAGGTGGATACTGTGCTGCCCCGGTTAACAGCCCCTTTGCTGATTGTGCAGTCTAAAGCGGAACATACGGTATGCCCCCGCAGCGCCGTCCATATCCTGGAGCGGGCTGGCAGCAGAGAAAAAAAGATTGTCTGGCTGACCCGTTCCGGCCATATCGTGACGCTGGACAATGAACGCCATACCGTTTTTACGGCAATAGCCTCTTTCTTATCCGAACCGGAACCCGGAATGAATTCAATCCAATTCAATGACTGAGATGATCTGCCAGAGGAGAAAATAAACAATGAATACAAATACAGAAGATCGCAACCAACATTGTTTTGCCTGCGGACCGAAAAATCCGATCGGGTTAAAACTGACTTTCCGGGAGGAGAATGATACATATGTAGCCAGATTTACCCCCGGGCCGGAGCATCAAAGCTATGACGGCGTCATGCATGGCGGTTTGGTCAGCACCCTGTTGGATGAAATTATGGGCGGTTATCTTTACTCCAAGGGGCTTTATGCCGTTACCGCCAAGCTGGAAGTGCGTTTCCGGGCGCCTACTCCCATTGGCCGGGAATTAAAGATCCAGGGACGGATCGTGGGCCAGAAAAGAACGATGTACGAGATGGCCGGCGAAATTTCCCTGCCCGATGGAACCGTCACTGCCGAAGGCAAGGCGATACTTGCGATTGTTTGAGGATGTGAATTAATTTATGGATTTAAAGGAAAAAATATTGACCTTTATGCGGCACGAGGCTTACCGACCGCTGCTGGCCGACGATCTGGCGGCCCAGATGCAGGTTAGCGGCAAAGAACTCAATGCGTTCTTTGCCGAGCTTGGCCGGCTGGAAGCCGATGCCGGTGTCATCAAGACCCGCTACGGCAAATACGGTCTGCCGGAAAAGATGAACCTGGTGGTAGGCAGGCTGGCGATTAATCACAAGGGGTTTGGCTTTGTCATTTCGGAAAATCCCGATGAGCCGGATGTATTTATTTCATCCGGTTCACTGGCTTCCGCCATGCACAATGACCGGGTCGTCGCCCGGGTTCACACCCATAAAACCGGGCCGGATAAAAAGCGGGAAGGGGAAGTCATCCGCATTGTAGAACGGGCCAATCAGCGAATTGTCGGAACCTTTGAATCCAGCCGGAATTTTGGTTTCGTGATCCCTGATGACATCCGCATTACCAACGACATTTTTATTCCTAAAGACGAGGCCGGCAGCGCCAAAAGCGGCATGAAAGTGGTTGCCGAGATTGTCAAGTGGCCGGAAAAACACAAAAGCGCCGAGGGGAAAATCGTCGAAATCCTTGGCAAGTCCGGCGATCCCGGTATTGAAGTCCTGTCCATTTTAAAGCGGCACAATCTGTCCGAGGATTTCCCCAAACCGGTATTACGGGCAGCTTCTGAGGCGCCGGAAACAATCAGCCCGGAAGAAATTTCCGGAAGGCGGGACCTGCGGCATTTACCCATTGTTACCATTGACGGTGAGGATGCCAAGGATTTGGATGATGCCGTATATGTGGAACGGCAGTCCAATGGCAACTACCTTCTGGGCGTATACATTGCCGATGTCAGCCATTACGTCCGGGAAGGCCTGGCGCTGGACAAGGAGGCCCGCCAACGGGGCACCAGCGTTTATATGGTGGACCGGGTCCTGCCCATGCTGCCGCCCCGTCTCTCCAACGGCATCTGCAGCCTGAATGCCGGTCAGGACCGGTTGGGCCTGTCAATTCATATGGAGATCAATGAACGGGGACAAGTGGTGCACTATGAGTTGTTTCCCGCCGTTATCCGGGTCAAGGACCGCCTGACCTACACCGTCGTCCGGAGTATTCTGACCGAACCGGAAAGCGAACTGAGGAACCAATACCGGCATCAGGTGGCTCATCTGGAGGAGATGGAACGCTTGTGCCGCATTTTGCGTGATAAACGGATGCGCCGCGGCGCCATTGACTTTGATTTTCCCGAGATCAAGGTTAAGCTGGATGAGAAGGGAAAACCCCTGGAACTGGTGAAGCGGGTTCGTACTATTGCCGAGTCAATTATTGAGGAATTTATGCTGGCCGCCAATGAAGCGGTAGCCGAGCACTTGTCGAATCTGAAAATTCCTTCTCTTTACCGTATTCACGAGGAACCGGAAAGTGAGAAAATAACCAGGCTGAACGTGCTGCTTCACAACTTTGACCTGAAGCTGGTCAATACCGAAGAAGTGGAGCCTATGGCCCTGCAAAAAGTCTTGCAAAAAATTGCCGGCACCCCTGAGGAAAAGATTATTTCTACCATTGTGCTGCGGTCTATGAAACAGGCTCGCTATGAAGCCGACAACTTAGGCCATTTTGGGCTGGCTGCCGAGTATTACACTCATTTTACTTCGCCGATCCGCCGTTATCCGGATTTAATCGTGCATCGACTGGTGCATGAAACCCTGAAAACCGGAGGCCTGACTCCTAAGCGCCGCAAAAAGCTGGAGGAAATCCTGCCGGAAATCGCCTTTCATTCCTCGGAGCGGGAGAGGGCGGCGGCTGAAGCCGAACGGGAATCGGTGGATTTAAAGAAAGTCGAATACATGGAACAGTTTGTGGGCGAGGAATATCCCGGCATTATCAGCGGGGTTACAGCCTTCGGCCTGTTTATCGAACTGGAAAATGGCGTGGAGGGACTGGTCCACGTATCTTCCATGGATGATGACTATTATCAATATATAGAGGATCAATATGCCCTGATCGGTGAACGCAGCCGAAAAATATACCGTTTGGGCGATCCGGTTCAGATTAAGGTAATCAAAGTCAACCAGGAAACCCGCACCATTGATTTTGCCCTGACATCTGAAACGGCGCGCAACCAGCGCAGTCTGCCGGCGGAGAAAAAAACCAGAGGCAGAGGCGAAAAAAGTAAAAAAGGTAAAATAGGAAAAACAGGTCAAACCGGCAAATCAGATAAACAGGCCAATCAGAGCCATAAGACCGAGTCTGCGCCGGTTAAAGCCGATAAAGCAAAAAAAGCCAAAAGCAAAGCGGGGCGTAAACCGAAAAAATAACAGGGGGTTGCAGCATGAATATTCGTTTGCGCACGGGAATCGCCGGTGCGGCAATCATGCTCCTGATGGCAATCTTGTTGGGCTGCAGTGCGAATCCCGGCATAAAAGATGAAAGTGCTCCTGCTCGTCCGGTGGATCAGAAGATAGACCAGAAGAAAATTGCGGCAACCGCGGCGGATAACCGGGGAGGGGTCTCCCCGCAGGCTGAAGTGGAGAAAAAAATCATCGAATCAGCCACCCTTGGTCTTGAGACCAGTAAGCCGGAAGATCTGGAAAAGATGGTTCTGGCTCTGATCGCCGAACGCCAGGGGGATGTTAACAATATCAACATCAGCCTGACCGGCAGCGGCTTGCGCCACGGCGCGTACACCCTGCGGATCCCCCAGGGAAAACTGAAGGAAACAGTGGATGCTGTCAGCAGCCTGCCTAATTGCGTTGTGCGGCATAAAAATATTTCGGCCCAGGATGTTACAGAAGAATATATTGATGTTAATGCCCGCCTGGAGAATATGCGACGTCAGGAAGTCCGCCTGCGGGAGATTTTAAACCGGGCCGCCACTGTGGATGAGATCCTCAAGGTGGAGAATGAACTGACCCGGGTCCGCACTCAGCTGGAGTCGGCCCAGGCTAAGCTGAAGGCTATGAATAATCGGATTGAAATGTCGACCATCCATCTTACCATTCGTGAAGTAAGCCTGACGGCTGCCCCCGGTTTTGGCGGCAAGCTCATCGGCGCATTGAATGAGGGAATGGAAATGGCCGGAGAGACTGTGCTGGGCACGATCGTTTTCGCTATCGGGCTGTTGCCTCTGATCGTGCTTGGGGCTCTGGTATGGCTGGGACGGCATAAAATAAAAGCCCTGATTCAGGGCAAAAAGGCGGCAAAGCAGGATCAGATCAAGCCGCCGTCTTTGTAAATTCCGGATGATGACCGGAAAGACCTGAAATAGAACCGGAGGGAGAAGAGAAAATATGGCAGTAGCCGCTATCAAAAACCGTTGGCAGGGAATCGGCGCATCAGCCGGCCTGGCCTTGGCCAAAGTATGGGTCATGGAGCCACCGGCATCCCAGAACGAATTCAGCATTGAAGCAGAAGGCCCGGTTGACTTTACCGCTGAACAACACCGCCTGGCCGAGGCGGTAGAAAAAACCCGGCAGGCGTTGCTGGCCTTAGAGGCCCAGGTAAAAAACGAACAGGGAGAAAAGGTTGCCCAGATTTTTGCCGCTCATGCCGCCCTGCTGGATGATCCGGCTTTCATCGGGGAAGCCCGGTCCCGGATCGCTTCCTTCAGCATTACGGCCCGGAAGGCTGTAACGGATGTAACGGCAGAATCGGTGGCCATGCTGGAAAGCCTGGATGACGAGTATTTCCGGGAACGGGCTACCGATGTCAAAGACGTGGCCCGGCAGATCCTGGAACATTTGACAGGCAGCAAGGGTCAGGCCCATTTCCCGGCAATAGGTGACTATATTGTTGTTGCTCCGGAATTGACTCCGGCCCAGACCATCGCCTTGCCCAAAGACCGGGTGGCGGGTTTCATTGTGCAAAAAGGGGGGAAGACTTCCCATGCCGCCATTCTGGCCCGCACCTACGGCATTCCGGCTGTAATTGGCCTGTCCCAATCATGGCAGGAACTAGCCGGTCTTTTTGCCGCCCGCCTGGACGGCGAAGAAGGCTGGGTAGAACCTGTCGAAGCGGCGGAATACGCCCTGCAGGCTGGAAAAAATGAAGGCCTGCAGGCTGTGGAAGACAAAGCGGGTGAGGATTCCCCCTGGCTGAAGCAGTTTGTTTTGGCGGCCAATATCGGCAGTCCGACAGACCTGCCTTTTGTCGAGAAATTTCAGGGTCAGGGAATCGGACTCTACCGCACGGAATTTTTATTTATGGGTAATACACTGCCCAGTGAAGAAGAACAAACTGAGGCCTATCGACAAGTCATCGCCGCCTGTTCCCCCCATCTTACGATCATCCGCACCCTGGACATCGGCGGCGACAAACAGGCGCCGGCTTTGAACCTGCCCAGGGAATCCAATCCTTTTCTGGGGGTACGGGCTCTCAGGCTTTGTTTTGAACGGCCGGAGTTGCTTATGACCCAGCTCCGGGCTATCTGGAGGGCTTCGGCGGCTGGTCCTGCAGCGGTTATGTTTCCGATGATTGCCGCCCGGGAAGAACTGCGTCAGGCCAAAGATTATCTGGAGCAAGCCCGGCAGGCGGTACTGACTAACGGTTATCCGGTGGGCAGCCTGCAGGTGGGAATAATGATCGAAATCCCTTCGGCCGCCTGGATAGCGGACAAACTGGCGGAGGAAGTGGACTTTTTCAGCATTGGCACCAATGACCTGACTCAGTATACCCTGGCGGTAGACCGGGAGAATAGTGCCTTGGCCTCTCTGAATCAACCCTATCATCCGGCGGTGCTGGGACTGATCGCCCGCGTCAGTCAAGCCGCTAAAGCCAGGGGAGTCTGGACCGGCATCTGCGGCGAGGCCGGCGGTGATCCGCTGCTGCCCCCATTTTTCGCGGCCTTAGGCATTGACGAACTCAGCATGGCTCCCGGACAACTGCCCAAAGTCCGCCGCAAACTGGCCGGGTTGCCCTTTGCCCCCGGCGAGGCTGACTCCCTGGTATCTCGCATTTTAGACTGCGCCACTCATGACGAAGTCAAAGCCATCCTGCAAAATTATTAAAAATTGACGGATTGCCAAAGTTTCGCTATCATATACAGTACAATGTTGTTGCGGGAAAGATGCTTTCAGAGCTGATTGCGCACAATTAGAGAAGTGACGCAGAGGAGTCCCCGAGGAGGTGAGAGCGGTGGATAAAGCCCCTAAAGCAATCAAAATCGCGGCGGAAAACCGCAAAGCCAGACACGACTACCATATCCATGAAACCTATGAGGCCGGTATCGTACTGACCGGCACGGAAGTAAAATCACTGAGGGCCGGCAAGGCCAACTTAAAAGACAGTTATGCCAGGGTGGAGAATAGCGAAGTGTTTCTCCACAATCTGCATATCAGTCCTTATGAACAGGGCAACCGCTTCAACCATGAGCCGCTGCGCACCCGCAAACTGCTCCTGCACCGGTTTGAAATCAACAAGCTCATCGGCAAGGTACGGGAAAAAGGCTATGCCCTGGTTCCCCTTAAGCTATATTTCAGCCGGGGCAAGGTCAAGGTGGACCTGGCCCTGGCTACCGGCAAAAAACTTTACGACAAGCGGGACGATATCGCCGAACGGGATGCTAAGCGGGAGATGGACCGGGCGTTCCGGGAAAGGCAAAAAGAGTAGAAAACCCTCAAAGCCGAGGCGGCGATACATCAGCTAAAGTACTGGTGTATCGCCGCCTTTTCATTTTAAGCGCCCGCCTATTGCCGCAGGTCTACGCCTTCAAGATGTACTGTGACTGTCTTGCAATCGAAATCGTGGCGCTGTGCTATCGATATGCGTACGAATTCAAAAAAAGGTTTGGTTCCCTGCACTGCCGGGATCTGCGTCCCGGCGGCTTCAACGCGGATGATCCGCCTCGCCGCTGTCTTTTTCGATATAATGAATTTCAATATATTTTTATCGATTAACAATAAAAATATATTGAAATTCATAATTCTCCTGGTGTAAAATAAAGACATGAACAAAGCGGGGAGGTTACTATCGTGCAAATTGTTAGCGAAAAAGGCGTTTCCGGCGCCGTAAAATATCTGCTGGATATCGTTCTTGCCGTTGGGGCGGCTTCTGTTGCCGGCTTGCCGTTCGCCCTTAAGCGGGGTTTCGAAAACACAATATGGACGTCGGGTGAAAACTATTGGTTTTTGCTCGTTTTTTTGTTCGGGACTGGCCTGCTGGGGCTGGGCATGGTTTTCGAACTGCGGCAAATCTTTCTCAGAATCAACGAACACAATCCCTTTCAGCGGCCAAACGTGATCAGCCTTAAGCGGATAGCCGTATTGGCGCTTTTAATATCGGCGGCTTATATCATCAAGATCTTCTTTTATATCAGCTTTCTGACCATTATCGTCGCAGTTGCTTTTTTGGTATTCGGCCTCGCCGGTCTGGTTTTTTCCGAGCTTTTCAGGCAGGCGGTCGACGTCAAAGAAGAATACGACCTTACGATATAGCGAGGCAATGAAGATGGCAATAGTAGTGAATCTGGATGTTATGATGGCTAAACGAAAAATAGGGCTCTCGGATCTTGCCGGCAAGGTGGACCTGACTTTGGCGAACCTTTCCATTCTCAAAAACAACAAGGCTAAAGCGATCCGGTTTTCCACCCTGGAAGCCATCTGCCGCGCGCTGCATTGTCAGCCCGGTGACATACTGGAATATGTTGAGGATGAGCAACAAGGGACAGATCAAGGTTAGGAGGGGTCGTATGTTTACGGGTAAACAAGAACAAGACACTGGCCGCCTGGTAACTGGCGAAAATCTTGCTATACTGGCTGGCTCGGCGATTCTGGCAATAGGCTACGATATTTTAATAGCTCAGCCCTATGTCGGCGTATCTTATCCTGTCTTTATCTTCATTATGCTGTCTGTTGTCTATGGCAATGCAAGGAAGATGCTGGTTAAGGAATGGAGCTTCGGCTGGTTTTTGCTTTTTCCGCTTATCGCCCTTGCCTTGACCCGGTTATTTTTCACCAATGAAGTTTTTCGCTGCATCAATTCTATCGCCGTGCCAATCCTGCTTGTGGCGCACATACTGCTGGTCACCGGGAATAACAGCCGCGAATGGTTTTGTTTCGGTTTCCTGAAAGAGATCTGCGGCCATTTGATTGTCAGTCCCCTTCGGCATGTCAGGAAGCCATTCGTCCTGATAGGGGCTCTGGCGCGCCGGGAAAACGATATTGGCAGCCGCTCAGTTTGGCGCAAAGTGATCCTGGGGATTATTTTTTCCTTCCCTTTTCTTATTGTCGTGCTGGTTCTGCTTGCTTCGGCGGACCCTGTGTTCAGTTTTTACATCAGTTATTTTCTGCAAGAAATAAGCATTGAAGAAGTTGTTAAACATGCTTTGCTGATCGGGTTGATTACACCTATGGCCTTCAGCTTTATCTGGCAGCTTAGCCTTGGGACCGAGCCGGCGCCTGATACAGCCGGGACAAGAAAGTTGGATGCGATTGTCGTTATAAGCGGCCTCTGCGTTCTTTCCTCGGTGTACCTTATATTCTGCAGCATCCAGTTTTCCTACTTATTTGGCAGCTTTTCCAATGTTTTGCCATCCGGACTAAGTTATGCGGATTATGCCAGAAGAGGTTTTTTTGAACTCGTCGCCGTAGCTCTGATCAATGCGGGCATTGTCCTGGGAGTCATTCGCTTTACGGTGACGCCGGGTCACAGAGCGGCTTTAACTTTGCAGTGGCTAAACAGCCTTCTTATATTCAGCACTTTTGTCATGCTGTTTTCAGCTCATTTCAGGATGACGCTGTATGAAGAGAGCTATGGCTATACTTACCTGAGGTTTTTTACTCACAGTTTCATGGCAATGATATTTGTAATGTTATGCGTAACCGGCTATAAGGTCTGGCGGGCTGGAATCAATCTTGCCAAATGGTATATTGTGATTGGTCTGGCTGCCTATGTGCTGATAAACTATGTCAATGTGGACACACTCATAGCCAGAAAAAATATGGAACGCTTTTACCGGACAGGTGTGATAGACGTCTGCTATATGGCCGGATTATCCTATGACGCTTTACCTTATTTGGCGGAGTTGACCAAAGCATCGGACCCGCTCATACAGCAAACGGCCAGAGAGCAAATCATCCTAAAAAGCTTAAAGACTTTCGACAGCAGCAATTGGCAGGGTTATAACTTGTCTGAACAGCGTGCACGCGATACTTTGCAAGGATTAAGCGCTCAGCAGTTCTAAGGCATAATGCTGTGTAACGGCCCATTTTCCGTCCTTTCAGCCGGAAGAGGGGCTTATTCTTTTCATAAAAAAGTTGTTGCTAAATCGCTGGGTTGCAATGTCATTTTTTATAGCGCCGCTTGACAATTATATGAAAAGATACTACACTATGGTTAACAAATGTTAACCAACTGCTTCCGGGGCTTGAAGAATTAAGGGTTCAAATCAAAGCGTTAGTCTGAAAACTATTTGGTTGAGGAGGGATCAGGATGAAAACGGAAATTGGAATCTCGCTGGAAATTCTGCGGCAGCGCCAGCAAGAATTACTCCGGGAATATGAACGTTTATTACAGCAAGTAAAAGATATGGATGCTATGCAGGAAAACGAGTCGCTCCGCAGTGAGCTGACAGAGGCTAAGGAACGTTTTGAAGCGCTGGAAAAACGCTATGGCAAGGTGGCTCAGGAGAACCGCCAATTGCGGTTAAGCCTTCAGGAACAGATTCTTGACGAAAAGCTGAACATCCTCAAGGTTTCCCGGGAAAAACTGCAGACTTACTTCGCCGGCGCAGAAAAAAGCTTTGATAATCGTTTGACCGCCGCCGAAAAGCAGGCTATGGCGGAGATTGACGCACTCAAGGTGAAGGCGCTGAATAACCTCAATGATGATTTGGCGGCCGTTGCCACAGATTTAGCCGGTTGCGCCGAGCGGGTGCAGGAGGCGGTTCACAGGCGGCGTGAAGGATTCGGCGCCGCGATGGCCAAGAGAGCGGAGAATTATTATCAGCGGCTGGACGAGCTTGGCGCTGAGGCGGTCAGCCCGGAAATAATCGAAAAGCGGATCAAGCAGAACGAAATTGAGATGAAAATCGGCCTCAACTGGGTCAACAAGCTTGGGATTCTCCTGATATTGTTCGGCGTTGGCGCAGCGGCAAAATATAGTTTTACCGCCTGGCTCAACGCATATATGAAGGGCGCCATGATCTTTCTTCTTGGCGGGGGACTGTCGGCCGCCGGTGAATGGACTTGGCGAAAGGGCAAGGATATCTTTGCCGCCGGACTTCTGGGGGGCGGCGTCGCGGTCTTGTATTGCGGTATTTTTTATAGTTATTTCTTATTGAAAATAATCGGCCTGTATACCGGGATAGGGTTGTCTGTCCTCGTTACCGCAACGGCAGTGGCACTGGCGGTTAGATACAGGTCGCAAACGATCTGCGCTTTGGGTCTGATCGGCGGTTACCTGCCCTTTTTCTCCTACCTGCTTGCGTTCGGCTTCCAGGGGGACACCTACTATGCAGCAATGGGATATCTCTTCTTGCTTAATTTGTCTGTAATGCTTGTTTCCTTCCGGCAGAAATGGATCACTGTCAATTACGTGAGCATGCTGTTTCACTTACCGTCGCTGCTCTATCTCGTGCATGGCGCCGTCAGCGCGCACGTCGGTATTTTGTATGCGACGGCTTCGTTTGCAACCTATCTGGGGATTACGCTTGCTTATCCGCTTACATACCGGCAGGGCCTGAGGCGGGCTGACGTAATCCTTCTGGGCATAAACACGATGACAAGCTGCACGGTTCTGTATGGTTTATTCAAAACCGCCGGCTGGTCGGGGTATAATGGTCTGTTGGCCCTTGGATTTTGCCTGATCTATGCCGGCCTGGCCAGACTGGTAGACCGAAAGATGCCAGCCGAGCAATATACGCGGGTGCTCTTTTATGCTACCGCCGTAACCTTTGCGGTATTAATGGTCCCGTTCCAGTTTGGCGTACGCTGGCTGTCGCTTGGCTGGCTGGTGGAAGGCATAGTGCTCATAATTTATGGCCGGAAAAATAATCAGGATCGTCTGGAAAGATCAGGATGGCTTCTATTCGGATTATGTTTGGTAGCCTTTTATCTGTTCGACTGGTGCTTCGGCCGAAACGGTCACTACTTTGATCTAAAGTATTTTGCGGTAATCACCGGCATGGTGGCGGTGACAGGCGTATACCTCGTTGACCTGAAGCGCGGGATAAGTCTCTATGGCCGCTATTGGGAGAAAATTCACTGGTTCAAATACTTCACCATCGTTAATGTATGGTTTTACCTGATTTACCTCAGCTCACGACTCTTCGATTTTGTGGCGCCTGCCGGTTATCAAGCCTATTTCTACAGGCATATTCTCGTGGCGGCGGTCACGTTGGCAATGGCTTATATTCTGCCCCGGCTGCCGCTGGTAATGGATAAGGTTGTGTACTATTTCAGTTTGGGGCAGTATGGGCTGGCTGTCCTGCTGTGTGGCTACATCAACCTGACCATCCCTGTAATGAAGAGGCTGTCGGACGGCGACGCCTCTGAATATTGCGCCCTGGCGGCGCTTGTCTTCTATAATTTGCTGGTCCTTCTCATCGTGCGGGAAGTTGTGCCCCTGGTGCTTAAACAGCACTACCTGAACCTGGAAATCTATCCTTTGGCGATGCTGCTTGTTCTCCTCGGTAATATTACGGCTTTCCTGACTACACAATTTAACTTAGGCAGTACCAACCTGGCTTTTAGTCTAATCTATTTGTTCGCCGCTTTAGCGGCTATTCACTACGGTTTTCACCGTAAATACGCCTATGTGCGGAGGGTGGGGCTGGGATTGGCGCTGCTATCCACCACTAAATTGTTTATTTTTGATTTGGCCTTCCTGACTTCATTCAATCAGATACTGGCTTACTTTTGCTTTGGCTTCGTTCTTCTGGGAATATCCTATCTCTACCAGCGGTTGAAAAGCGGCAGGGGAGATAATGGCCATGGCAAAAACATGTAGGGTATTTCTGTAAAAAAATAATTAATGTAATTTAAAAGCCTTCATAAAATTTTATGCTAGGAATCCCAATCAACTTACAGCCTC
>NZ_AFGF01000097.1 GCF_000219125.1 Acetonema longum DSM 6540 | reverse complement strand
GTAAATACCAAGTCTTTTTTGTTATCTAGACGGAAAAGAACTCCGCAAAGCGGTTTTGTCTTTCACCCATGCGGCTGTAATGTTATATTACATCGCTCTTTGGATCTTGCCGGAACGCAAGCAACGAGTACAAGTGTTTAATTGTTTAACTTTACCGTTGACCATAGCCCGGACTTTTTGAATGTTGGGTTTCCAGGTGCGCTTCGTTTTCAGATGGGAGTGACTTACATTGAAACCGCTACGTTCCCCTTTACCGCAAATCTCACAAACGTTTGCCATCTATTCCACCTCCAAGTCTACTTTGATGAAGGACATGCGTCTTAATATCCATAACATTAATATATTATCACATTTCTGGTACAATACGCAAGAGCTGGAACATAGTTTTTACTGTTAACAAGGGAATATGTGGGTTAGTGTCAAAGTATCCATAGGGTGGTGAGAAGGATGGTTAATCCTGCAAAACAGCCAGTTCAAAGTATTAAAGGAATTGGGCCGATGCGAGAGAAGCAACTGGCTAAACTAAATATTTTGACTGTGGAAGATATGTTGGAGCACTTTCCGTTCCGGTATGAAGACAGGACTGCTTTTCAACTGATATCTGCTCTGGAGCCGGAGAAAAAAGCCGCCTTTACGGCGCAAGTGGTCCAGGTGCAAAATCTTCGACAAGGAGGGAAAACTCTTACTAAAGCAACGGTGCGAGACTCCTCCGGAAGTGCTGAGCTTATTTGGTTTAATCAGCCTTATAAAAAGCAGCAGCTTCAGGTGGATTCAAAGCTGTCCATATACGGCAAAGTTCAAATCCGGACCGGGATCAAGCAAATTGTTAATCCGGAAGTAGAACCCGACGCGGAGACATCAGATTCTCTTCATACCGGCACTATCGTGCCGATATACCCGACAACAGATGGTTTAGCGCAAAGAACATTGCGCGGGCTGATTTATCAGGCCATAGAAGAATGCGACTGCTTTCCGGAAACTCTTCCGGAGGCAATCATAAGACAGTGGGACTTAATGAGCCGTGACCGAGCCATCCGTTCTGCACATCGTCCTTCAGATGAAAATACGGTTAAAGCGGCGCTAAAACGACTGGCATTTGAAAAATATTATTTTTTACAATGCGGCCTATTGCTAAGCCGGGCCGGCTATCGGCGTCAGCATGCCGGCATTAAACATGCTCCGGACGGCCGCTGGGTCAACCAGTTGGAAAGTCTTCTGCCGTTTCGCCTGACCAATGGTCAAGCGGCGGCTTTGGATGAAATCAAACAGGATATGGAAAGCGAATGGCCGATGCAACGATTGCTGCAGGGAGATGTTGGATCCGGCAAGACCGTTGTAGCGGCGATTGCTTTGGCTAAAACCATAGAGAATGGCTATCAGGGGGCATTGATGGCCCCCACAGAAATCCTCGCCAGCCAACACTATACATTCCTGACGGAGTGTGTGGACCCACTGGGAATAAAGGTACAGCTCCTTACCGGAAGAATGTCCACGACAACGAAAAAATCCATCATTGATGCCATAAAAAACGGTCAAATCCAACTGGTCATTGGCACCCATGCGCTGATTCAGGAAAATATTGAATTCCAACGATTGGGGCTGGTGGTAACAGATGAACAGCACCGGTTTGGTGTGAAACAGCGGGCGCTGCTGGCGGCAAAAGGGCAGGCGCCGGATGTATTGGTTATGACGGCAACGCCCATCCCCAGAACCATGGCTTTGGTGTTTTACGCCGATTTGGATATCTCTACGATCCGAGAGCTGCCGCCTGGCCGACAAGTCATAAAGACTTACCTGGTGAACCCGGATATGCGGGAACGGGTGTATAAAAATCTGGTAAGACGTGAGGCTGCCCTAAATCATCAGACTTATATAGTATGCCCGATGATTGAAGATACAGAGGAGCTTGATCTGCGTTCGGTCCTTAAAACCATGAAAGAAGTTCAAAATGCCTGGTTAAAAGACATCCCTTGCGCCATGATTCACGGGAAAATGGCTTCAGCAGAGAAAGAGACGGTTATGCAAGCTTTTTATGAGGGGAAGGTTCTGGTTTTGTTTTCCACCACGGTGATTGAAGTCGGCGTGAACGTGCCTCAGGCCACGGTCATGATTGTGGAAAATGCTGACCGATTCGGCTTATCTCAATTGCATCAATTGCGGGGAAGAATTGGCCGGGGCGACAGCCAATCCTACTGCGTATTGATTTCCGAAGGCCATTCTGCCGACACGCTGGAGCGGCTTAAAACGTTAGTTCAGACACAGGATGGATTTGAGATTGCGGAGAGAGACCTTGCTTTGCGAGGGCCCGGTGATTTTTTCGGCACGCGGCAGCACGGTTTGCCGGAATCCAGCCTGATGAATTCAGTCAATGACCTGGACATTCTGCTGGCGGCGAAAGAAGCCGCCGAATATACCATAGAACACCCTGAATTGTGTTCTGCAATTCAGACGCAAATCACTAAGCGGTTTGGACAACTTGCGGATAAGCAGGTTTTATAAAAAAAAAGCGGCGGCTTGCGCCGCCAATTATGGGAGAGGAGAAAATTTACATTCTCATTATGCGCCGTATGCAGTTCTTTTATGCATTTATTCTTTAGATTATAGCCTCAAATGATAAAATAATTTTTTCTTAGCTCACATAAACTATTGCTGCAGGCAAGTACTGATAGAACATCAATTCATTGAGAGGTGATGGCATGGACAGGTATGACCGGGATACATTGTATCATATTGCGGGAAAATGCGATGCATTTGAACACGTTATTCACGCCATGGGGTATGGCTATTCGCTGTTAAATGTTTCTCCCGAGAACTTTATCCGCAGCTGTGACTACTGTATCAATTGGATGGACGGCACCTGCAGAATATTCCGAAATTCTCTGTAGATTTGCCTGACATTGCAGCCTCAGTTAGCAAGTATCAGCAAGTTTGCCCTTGGGAATGGCATCTAAGGAAAGAATGGACTATTTCCCGAAATAAGGCAGGGAAATATTATCTTTTGTCGAATAAAGTCAAACGGATGATTGTAAAACAATATACATCCGGATGGTGGGAATTGTGTGAATTACATATGGATCATGATCATTGTGACTCTGGCTGCCATTGTGATAGCGTATCAATTAGTTGATTGTCAAGATCAGGTAAAGCCCGATGCAACCCCCGTGCCGCCAGCGGGACTTGCATCTGCCATTGAGGCTGCCGTGACGGAGCCCCCGGTTAGTAACAAAATACCGCAAGAGGACAACAACGTGCCTATTCCTTCGGTAGTCCGGCAAAGCCGGGCGGCAAACCGGCACTCCGGCGCTCTTTCTGCCTCTGCACCGAGCGGTGGTGAAGCCGCGCCGGTTCATCAGCCGCTGGCTTCTTTGGATGAACTGGTCAAAATCGCCTATCATGCGAAAGAGGAACAAAACGCCGCTTTGGCTTTTAATACTTTTTTGCAGGCATTAAAATTATATCCGGAGAGCATTGCCGCCCCCTATTTTGTCATTGAAATCGGCAATCTGCTTAAAGCCCAAGGTGCCTATGACGCGGCGATCAATCTTTTTTCAGAGGGAAGAAATCTGCCGGCCATGCTTCAGAATTCCATGCTGGATCAAGAATTCGTTCACAATATCGCCTATCTGCGAATTGCTAAGAATGTATTGCTCGAACGAACAATCGGCTCGATACCCCTGCACCAAATTCCCGCCGATGTTCTGGCAGAAATTAATCACGAATTCGCTGAGTGGAGTGTAATGGAATGATTCCTGCGAATAGGAGGGTGTATACATGCAGAAAAGCAAAGATATCCTTCATTTGCCGGTAGTCAGCATTTTAGAAGGTAAAGAGCTGGGGCTTGTAAGGGATCTGGTGATCAATCCTGCTGATGCTGAAGTGATAGCTTTGGCAATTGATGCTGGCATGTGGTATCTCGGGGCGAAAATATTGTCATTTTCTGCCATCAAAGGCCTGGGGAAAGGCGCCGTGACCATCGAAACCAGCGATGACTTACTGCCAATATTCCAGGTGCCGGAAGCCGTGCAATTTTTGAATACAGGGGTCAAAATCATTGGCACCAAGGTTTTGTCCAATACAGGCCAGATTCAAGGCAAGATTAACGAGTTTTATTTGGATGAAGCGGGCCGTATCATCTCTTGTGAAATAGAAAATCTACAGGGGGAAACGATAAAAGTCCCGGCCAACCGTTTTATTACATTGGGTAAAGATGTTTTGATCATTACCGATTCCAAGGAGCCGGACGGAGGACCCGAATTGTCCAATGCGGCCGCTTATCAAAACGTCACGCCCCTTCGACCTCTGACACGGCTGAATTCCTCAGAAGAAGAGCATCATGCGGGGAGTTTTTCCATTGAGGATTTTGCTCACCGCTCTGACGACAAGCAGCGTCAATATCTTCTGGGGAAAAAATCCACCCGTCGCATTCAGACGGAAACCGGCGTTGTCATCGTAGAGCACGGTGCGGAAATTACGGAAGAAGTCATTCAAAAAGCTAAATTAGCCGGAAAATATCTCGAACTGGCAATGCATCCGTAACAATTCTATGATTTTAAGATTTGTGAATAAGGGTTTAAATTTTAAACAAAAACCAGAATGGACAAACGGTAAAAAAATTACCGGAATGCCATCCTGGCTTTTTAATATTTTATTACGTCCGATAATATCTATTATGTTAAGTTGGATCGAAAAAGGGGTAAAAAAAGATTTTCCGGGATTTATGTGGAATTCTTTTAAGGCTTTATCGATTTCGTCTCTTGCAAATAATATAAATCTTATTCTTCTGCTTCATCCATACAACTCCCGTTTTAACATTATTTGGGTCAATAAATAAAAGGAGTGACAGGAAAATGATAACCATAGGCATACTCATATTCCCTCAGGTTGAAGAACTGGATTTTGTAGGACCGTTTGAAGTTTTGAGTTACGTGAATAAAATAAAACCTGATAGTACTAATGTGATTCTGGTGGCGGAAACTATCGAGCCAATCCGCGCCTTTAACGGAATGAGAATCCTTCCGGATGTGACTCTCACCGACTGCCCTTCCCTCGATATTATATTAACTCCGGGCGGCAAAGGCAGATTAGCGGCTATGAAAAGCGTAGCAATTAAACATTTCATTCAAGAACAAATGAAAACCGTTAAATACGTTGCCTCTGTTTGTACCGGAGCATTTTTACTGGCGGAGGCCGGTCTGCTTACAGGAAAAAAAGCCACCACTTACCACACGACATTTCGTGAATTAGAATCTTATTCTGTCCAAGTCGTTTCCTCGAAAGTAGTGCAGGACGGAAACATCATTACCTCTGGCGGAGTAAGCTCGGGATTAGAGTTAGGTTTCTATTTGTTGAAAGAATTATTTGGATTAAATGTTTCACAGGAGGTGGCCCGCAAAATAGAGTATGACATTGATGTAACCACTCTATAATAGGACAATCTTCTCTCGTTAAATGCCTTCCGGCGAATTCACCGAAGGCTAAATTTATGATTCGATAAAAAGATTTAGCAAGGAGGTAAGAATGCTAAACAGCAATACTCCCCATAAAGCGCTGTCCAGACTGGAAAGAAAAAGGCCGTTCCACTCTCCTCTATCCAACTGTCGCGATATGTATCTTTGCTACATAAACAGCTTGCTCTGCAACTCTGATAGTTTGTTCTTTGCAGCCTGTTCGCCGCAAAGGATCAGTTCGTCGATTCTTTGTTCCGCTGAGAGATCAGAGTGATTAAGACTGCCGGTATCGGGCCGAATGATCACATGAGCATACTCTTTGCTTTTTAACAGGGTTACTTCTCTTCCCATGATCTGTATGCATTGCATTAAAATATCCGTCATTGAATGAATGTCGTGGTTGGGTCGGCCGTCATATCCCAAATCTACGCCAATAATAAAATCCGCCCCCATTTGATGCAGAATATCAGTAGGCAAGTTGTTTTTTACCGCTCCGTCTACTAATAACATATCACCATATTCCTTCGGCAGGAATATTCCCGGAATGGAAATGCTGGCGCGAACAGCGTCGGCAATCATAGTTTGAATGTAGTATCTGGCATTTTCGATTTTTCGTCTATTGTTCAAAGGTGTAACAAAGAATACCGTATCGCCGGAATATACATCAACCGCGGTAATGGCCAGCGGAATTACAGTGTCCTTGACTGTGCGGTTTTGCCATAATCCGGTGAATAGCCTATCGATTTTGACGCCGCTGATTAACCCCATGGGCAGGGAGGAAATAAACCGCAGCTGATCATGAACAAAGCTCTTGACCTCTTTTTTCATAAAACCAGGCATCTTAATATGAATATCAATGAGTTCCGGCAGTGACACAGATTTGACCAATGTTCTCATCTCAGCCACCGTATAACCAGAAGCGTATAAAGCTGCAACAATGGCGCCGGAACTAGTCCCGGCGATCATATCGATTGGGATGCGGTTTTCTTCCAGTACTTTGAGAACGCCAATATGAGAAACTCCCCGGAGAGAGCCTCCGCTTAGCGCCAGCCCCACCCTTCTCCGTTTTTTGTATGGCGTTGGCCTTTTCTCCACAGCAGAACACCTCGCAGTCTTTCATACTTATTGTATGAAATGACCGGTGTATACTGTGAAGCAAAAAAAATCTGCAGCCGGCACCGGATATCAAACTGTTTTTTCCGCCAGGACGATCATACGCGGCGAGTCCGGGCTATACGGTTCATTGTCAAAATTGCCATAGGCATTTACAATATGAAATCCGCTCGCCTGCATAATTAGATCGAGTTCCGGCAGTGAATAAGAGCGAAGAAAGAATTCATACTTTGTCTTGACGCCGGTATTTTGATTGGTTATTTCTCGTTTCATGACAGCCACGCCATTTTGCAATTCCACTTTGTAGGATACGACATAATCACCGCCGGGATGGCGCCAATATCGATTTAAATTGTTGCGGACCATCCAATCCCGGTTCAACAGGTCCATCAACAGCACCCCTTTTGATTGCAGGGATTGGGCAATCAATTTTAGGACATTTAAGTTTTCTTCATCGGAAAAATAACCAAAAGTAGCAAACATGTTAATGACTGCATCAAATTTCTGATGAAAGTCTAAACAACGCATATCATACTGTTGAAATTCAAGCTCCGCCATTTCCTCACGGGCTTTTTGACGGGCAATGTCCAAAAACGCCTGCGTGGGATCCACACCGGTAACGCGAAATCCGTTCTTGGCCAGTTGTATGGCGTGACGGCCATAACCGCAATATAAATCCAATATCCGGGCTGCTGCGGGCAGATTCAGCACCTGCATAATAAAGTAAATCTCTTGCTGGGTATTAGCAGGAGAATAAGACTTATAATCGTCAAAAAATTCCCGTATCATGCTATCATCACCCTTTGGCAGTGCTGTCTAAGTTAATATAGTACCTGGAATTTAACTGTTTCATGCGGGTTAAATTAGTATTCTTCGCTGCTAGCGCCCAAAATCCTGCCATCTTTATGGGACTGTAAGAACGGTATAGGACTGTTGGGAAAGTCAATTGACGATACAAAAAACTACCCTGAAATGGC
>NZ_AFGF01000096.1 GCF_000219125.1 Acetonema longum DSM 6540 | reverse complement strand
CATCCTTTTTTTGCCTTAAGGCCGCAGCACGATCTTGATGGCCGTGTCGTCCTTGTCGGCCAGTTCAAACGCAGCTTTGATCTCACTGAGCTTGAACTCATGGGTGATCAGCGGTCTGACCTCCACATCCCCCTGCACCACCGGGCGCAGCGAGGGCGGCGTCCATACATAGCGCTCGCGCCAGGTGTGATGCACCAGGCAGGTATTGATAAACTCCAGCCCGTCGTCGTGCCAGCGGCTGATATTGAGGGTAATCGGCTGGGTAACCCAGCTGTAGAAGACAAATTTGCCGTTGTGCCTGATGATTTCCGAAGCGGTGTTAAAGGAGCTTTCGCTGCCCGCCGCTTCCACTACGACATCAGCGCCTTGCCCTGCCGTCAGGTCCTGCACGATTTGATTTAAATCCTGTTTTTTCAGATTGACAGCGATGTCCGCCCCCAGCTTCCGGGCCAGTTCCAGCTTGCCGTCCAGCACATCGGCGACAACCACTTTGGTGGCGCCCTTCTTTTTGGCGCACTGGGCGATGACCTGGCCGGCAAAGCCGCCGCCCATCACGACGACAACGTCTCCCAGCTGGACGCCAGAGTGCAGGCCCGAGTACATGGCGCAGGCCAGCGGTTCCCCCAGGCTCGCCAGGTCCATGTCCAGCCCCTCTGGCACGGGCTGCAGCTGGAATGCCTTGGCCATGAAATAGTCGGCGTAATTATTGCACCAGCCAAAGGCGATGACCTGGTCTCCCACCTTGTATTCGCTGACTTTGGCGCCGACTTCGACGACCGTGCCGCCGCTCTCATGCCCCAGCCAAAAGGGAAATTTGGGGTCCTGGCGGAATTCGGCCGTTTTGGGCGGCATTTGCCCCCGGTAGAAGTTTTTATCCGAGCCGCAGATGCCGATCAAATGGTTTTTGACGATAATATCGTCCTCGCCGCATACCAGTTCCTTTTCCACAAGTTCGATATCATAAGGCGCTTTTAATAAGGCTGCACGGGTTTTAACCGACATAGTTCTTCCTCCTCATTATCATTGGTTTAATTTTGGTTTAGGCTAATCATGAATCCGTGAACTGCGGATGCCTCTCAGGGTATCCCCAGCAGGGAAAATGCGGTCCAGGCAATGACGGCGCCTACCGCCGCCATGCTCAGTCCCCAGATGAGCATGTTTTTAAACAGCTTGGCCTTATCCTCACTGGCGTGGGCATTGGCCAGATAGATGGCGCCGCTGGTGGACAGCGGGCTCATATCGACCACAAAGCCGCAGGACACAATGGCCGAGATGAGCGGCAGCAGTTCGCTGGCCGACGCTCCCACCTTCTCCAGCAAAGCGGGCGCCATGGGCACGAAGGTGGGCAGGATCACGCCGGTGGTGCTGGCATAGGCCGATATCAGGCCGGACACGAAACCGGTGACCGGGATGATGGTGGAGGCGGAGGAAAACCGCGCGATCAGGCCGGCGAAGAGGTCAATGCCGCCGACCTTGGTCATCAGCGTAATCATCACCGTGACGCCGGTGACCATCAGGATGGCGCCCCAGGGCATGGCCTTGATCGCCTTGTCTTCATCGGCCGCCTTGAGAAAGATTAGGACCATGCCGATCAGAAAGGCGCCCAGGCCGATGTCCAGCTTGAAAACCATCACGCCGATAATATAGACCAAAAGCCCGATGACCGTATAACCCTGCTGCCGGTTAAGCGGCTCCACCTGCAAGCCGGCCAGCACGCTGCTTTCTCCCGGCTGGCGGTTTTTCAGCAGCTTCATGCCGCCAAAGACAAAAAAGGCGACAATGGAGGCGCCGAGATGGACCAGTACGTTATTCAGCCAGATCAGCCCGCTGACGTCAGTCAGGCCCAGTCTGGCGGTCAGCCCGGTGGTAATAATGCCACCGATGGCAATCGGCGACATGCCGCCGGCGTGACCGCCGTTGCCGGCCATGACCGCCAGCAGCAGCGGGTTGATATTCAGCTCCTTGGCCAGCAGCATCACCGTAGGCGCCAGCAGCGCCGCCGTCACGGTCGGCCCCGGACCGGCGGCGCCGATCGCCAGGGCAATGAAAAACAGCAGGATCGGCAAAAGCGCCACATTGCCCCGGATGCCCTTAATCACGTGCTTGGTGATTTTCTCCAGGGTGCCGTTGATCTGGGCTATGCCAAATAAAAAGGTGGTGCCGGCCAGCATGATAAACAGGCTGGTCGGATATCCCCGCAGAATCTCGTCGACCTTCATGCCGCCTAAATAATGGCCGATGACCAGGGCCACACCCAACGCCATGATGCCGATATTCCGCGTCGATATACAGCTTACGATGATGACGGCAATAAGCGCCGCCAGCGAAATCGCAGCCAAAGACATTCCCATCCCCTCCTCGCATTGTATAGGTGAATTCCCTTTGAACCGAAACCGCAGCATCCACCTCCCCGGCAATTCGAAAAATTCCGTTAACAATGCATTGCAAAATTCATGCCAAAGAAAGTACCGCCTGCCGGACTGCATTTTGCCTGATCCGGCAGGCGGTACTTCCTGGATGACCGTTTCATTGCAACTGTTTCTCGTTTCACGAAACACCCTAGCGAAACGAATTAGCTGTTTTTTTCCTGCGCCAGCCGGCGCCACAGAGTCGTCCGGCTCACTCCCAGCAGTTCAGCCGCTTTGGTCTTATTGCCGCCGGCCCGTTTGCAGGCATCCCGGATACTCTCCTCACTCAGGTCCGCGACATGAGCCTCCCTGGTCTTTTGTCTCAGGCTTGCTCCCGGCTTCCGGCTTTCCTGCCCGGCATCCAGCACTTTCACCACATCCGCCGCCTCAATCCTTGAGCCGTCGGCGAGAACCGCGAGGCGCTCGCAGACGTTGCCGGGCCAGGAATACCGCAGCAGCATTTCTTCCGCCGCCGGCGACAGTCTGGTAATATTTTTGCTGAATTTGTGACTATAGACGGAAAGAAAATGGCGGACCAAAAGCAGGATGTCCCTGTCCCGGTCCCGCTCGCGCAACGGCGGTATTTTGATATGGAGGACATCCAGCCGGTACAGCAGGTCCTCCCGGAAGCGGCCCATCGCCGAAAGCTGCCTGATATTTTTGTTGGTCGCCGATATCACCCGCACGTCCACCGGAATGACCCGGTCGTCTCCCAGGCGCATGATTTCCCGTTCCTGCAGCACACGCAGGAGGCGTCCCTGCAGAGGCAGCGGAATTTCCGACACTTCATCCAGGAAAATCGTCCCCCGGTGGGCCAGTTCAAACAGCCCTGGCTTGCCGCCCTTCGCCGCACCGGTAAACGCGCCCTCCACGTAGCCGAAAAACTCACTTTCCAGGAGATTTTCCGGCAGCGCCGCGCAATTGACGGCCACGAACGGCCCTGTCCGGCGGCGGCTGGCATTGTGGCAGCTCTGGGCGATCAGTTCCTTGCCGGTGCCGGTTTCACCGGTCAGCAGAATATTGGAATCAACGCCGCTGAATTTGCGGCTGTCTTCGATCACATCCCGCAGCGCCTGGCTGGCTCCGATGAGATCGGCAAACGAATACTTGGCGGCCAGCCCCTTATGGTGGATCTTCTCCCGGATGCGCCCTTCCATTTCCTGCAGCCTCGCCGCATTCTGAAAGGTGGCCACCGCCCCGGCAACCCGGTCCTTCACTTTCACCGGCACCCGGTTTTTCGCCACCATGACGCCGTTGATTTCCTGCAGTTCGCCCAGCTCGGCCATGCCGGTTTCCAGCACCCTGAGCAGCCCTGTGCGGGGCAGTACGCTGCGGATGTGCCTGCCCAGCGCCGTTCGAGCTTTCACCCGGATTATTTCTTCCGCCGTTTTATTGAACACGGTGATGATGCCTTTCTCATCGATGGCTACAATGCCTTCATAGGCGTAATCCATGATAGCCTTGACCCGTAAGGCCGCTTCCTGGTTGAGCCGGGCAACGCGCGCCGTGCGAACGGCCTCCCGCACAGCCTGAAAAATCGCCTCTTTGCCTGATTCGATCAGCACCGCGTTCATGCCCATCTTCCCGGCAATAGCCACCGCCATGGCGCCGCTGATCACTGCTTCCGTCCCTGCCTGCCGGGCCGCCTGCAGACACCGCTCAGCGTCCTCTTCCCGTTCCACCGCATAACAGACAATCTCGACCCCCAGAACAGCGGCGATGGTTTTGGCGCCGTAAATCATCGAATCCGAACCCATGACGGCAATTTTGCGCGCCTGAAAGCGCTGTCTGCACTGATGCACGGCATGGATCACGTCATAGCCGGTAACTGGCAGGTCGATAACCGGAATCGCCGTATAGGCCTGGCGCAGAGCCGACGCGGTAACGCCCCTGGCAATGACAGCGTCGCATTCAAACTGCCGGGTTTCGATAAACTTGACGCCTATGGCGTAGATTGCCTGCAGTTCCACATCTTCCTCCGCCAGTTCGGCGAACACCTCTTCGGCGAATTGCTTGTATTCTTGATAGGGAGCGAATAAGATCACCTTAATCACAGTATGCCTCCTTGTCGCCGGCGACCAGCAATTTGCACAGGACCGCATGGGCAAAAAACCGGGCCGGCCACAGCCCGGTCAGTTCCCGCAGCTTGTCCAGCCGGAAAATCAGGGTGTTCCTGTGGATGTACAAAGCCTTTGCTGTATCCGACACGTTCAGGTTATGCGCCAGGAGACCTTGGATCGTATCGCGCATAGCATAGGTTCTGTCTATTCTTCTCGACAATTTTTCCTGCAAATACTGAAAAGCCAGGCAGGTTTGCACCGCACCCGGCTCTTGGATCAGATAATCGGCCAGGGCGTCAAAATCGTAGACCGAGACCACCTTCTCCCGGCCCGCGGCATGCCGCAGGATGGACTGCGCCTCCCGGTAGGAATGATAAAGCTGCAGCGGCTGCCGCGCCAGGCTGCCCAGGGCCAGCCGCTGCAGGGATACAGGCTGTTCCCGGCCTAACGCCGCGGCGACCTGGCCGCCCCATGCGGCAAACTCATCCGGCGGGCTGTCCGCATCAAAGGTTTTGAGCATAATCAGCCCGTTATCGCCGAACACAAACAAATCCTGGGGCGTAAACAGGCCGGAAGTTTCCAGCAGCTGCGACAGATGCTCCCGGTACCGCGCGAAGACCAGTTCCTCCGCCCTGCCGGCAGTCCCTTCCGCTTCCTCCGGCGTCTTTAAGCTGGCTACCGCCGCCAAACGGAACAGCGAGGGGTCGATCCGCAGCAGCCCGGCAATTCTGCCGATCTGCACCTGCTGCTTTGGCGCCTGTGGCGACAGCAGCAGATGGACAAACTGTTCTTTTAAGCTGGAATAGGTTTTAAACTCCTCGATTAGGAGTTCCCGCTCCAGAATGAGTTCGGCGACCATGGTGACCAGTTTGGCCGTATCCCGGACCTCATCCGGACAGCCGGAAACGCCGGCAACGCCGACGCTTCGCCCCCGCAGCACAATAGGGCGGTTCACCCCCGGCTGCGACCCCGGATAACGTTCCAGTTCCTCCGGATAAATCTCGATGCATTCTCCGCTTTCCAGGACCGACAAGGAGCCCCGGTGAAGCGAATGGATCCGGTCCGGCTGGCCGGAGCCGATGATTCTGCCCGTATTATCCATAATATTGATATTCTGCCGGACAATCGGCGTGATGGTGTCGACAATCTGCTGCGCCAGTTCCTGCGTAATAATCACGGCCTACCACCCCTAGTTTCATTGTATATATTATATAACATCAGCCGGAGAAAAAATCCAATACTGCTGCAAAATTGTGCAAAATGTCTAATCCGGCGCCAACCGGATGAAATTCTATTGTAAAGTTCAATAATTGAAATTTTTGATCCTGCGCCGGAAAATGAAACTATACGGTGCTGTTGCACCGATGACAGAAACGGTAGAGTAGAAAGGAAGTGTCAGCATGCTATTTGTAGTGGCGCCCGATTCTTTTAAAGGCAGCCTGCCGGCCACAGCAGTGGCCAATGCCATGGAACGCGGCGTTTTATCGGTTTTCCCCGATGCCCGGGTCCGCAAAGTCCCGATCGCCGACGGCGGGGAAGGTACAGTGGAATCCCTGGTAGCGGCGACAGGCGGCAGAATGATGGCCGAAACGGTTACCGGACCGTTGGGAACGCCGGTGGAAGCTTTCTGGGGGATTCTGGGCGACGGTGAAACCGCCGTTATCGAAATGGCCGCCGCTTCGGGCCTCACCCTGGTCCCGGCTGAACAGCGAGATCCCCGCCGCACCACGACCTATGGAACGGGGCAGCTCATCAGCGCCGCCTTGCGGCAGGGGCTGCGCCGGCTGATCATCGGCATCGGCGGCAGCGCCACCAATGACGGCGGCGCCGGCATGGCCCAGGCCCTCGGCGTGCGTTTCCTCGATGCAGCGGGCCGCGGCCTCCCTTACGGCGGCGCGGCCCTGGCAGAGCTGTCGTCCATCGACATGACAAATATCCATCCCCTGCTCGCCGAGGCGAGCATTCTGGTGGCCTGCGACGTGGACAATCCGCTGTGCGGCGAAAGGGGCGCCTCCGCCGTTTACGGCCCGCAAAAGGGAGCGACGCCGGCTACGATTCAGGAGCTGGATGCCGCCCTGGAGCGGTTCGCGGCTATTGCCGGACAAGCCACCGGCAGAAATATCGCCGGCCTTCCCGGCGCGGGAGCGGCAGGCGGCCTGGGGGCGGGACTGATGTACTTTACCGATGCCCAGCTGCGGCCGGGCGTTGATATCGTCCTGTCCGCCACGGATTTCGCCGGCCTGGTCCAGGAAGCAAACCTGGTCATTACCGGCGAAGGCAGCACCGATTTCCAGACGGCCTACGGCAAGGCTCCGGTGGGAGTCGCCAAAATAGCCGGGCAACATCAGATTCCCGTTGTCTGCCTCTCCGGCGGGCTGGGCCGTGACTACGAAAGCGTCCTGGAACAGGGCATCGCCGCCGCCGCCAGCATTGTTCCAGGTCCCATGTCCCTGAGCGAATGCATGGAAACCGCGGCCGAGCTCATTCAGGCGGCGACAGCCAGGGTCTGCCGCCTGCTTCTGGTCGGACACGCCATGTCTTTTGAGAAGAAGCTGTTAACGGAGGAGAGATAGCTTATGCTAAAACGCACAAAAATCGTCTGTACTGTTGGTCCCAGCACGGATGGGGCGGGAATACTGGATCAAATGATCGCCGCCGGCATGAATGTGGCCCGGTTCAACTTTTCCCACGGCAGCCACGACGACCACGCCGGGCGTATCGCCCTGGTGCGCGAAGCCGCCGCGCGGGCCGGCCGGCATATTGCCCTGATGCTGGATACCAAAGGCCCGGAAATGCGCCTGGGCAGGTTCGCCGGCGGCAAAGCCGAGTTAAAGGCAGGCCGGCGCTTCATCCTGACCGGACAGAATATCGAGGGAACAGCGGAAAAGGCAGCGGTCAGCTATAAAAATCTGGCCAACGAGGTCTCCCCCGGCGCCAGAATCCTCCTGGCCGACGGCCTGATCAGCCTGACGGTGAATGAAATCTCCGGCGAGGACATCATTACCACCGTGCAGAACAGCGGCGTAATCGGCAATACCAAACGGGTGGCGGTGCCCGGCGTCCGCATCAGCCTGCCGCCCGTCTCCGGGCAGGATATCGCCGACATTACCTTCGGCACCGGACAGGGGATGGATTTCATCGCCGCTTCGTTCATCCAGCATCCCGACGATATTCTGGCCATACGCAGGCTGCTGGAAGCGCACAGCAGCCGTATGGGCATCATCGCTAAAATCGAAAACCTCCCGGGCATAGAAAATATCGACGCCATCCTGAGGGTGGCCGACGGCATCATGGTGGCCCGCGGCGACATGGGGGTGGAAATTCCTTCGGAAGACGTGCCGCTGGTGCAGAAAGAGCTGATCGCCAAATGCAACGCCAGCGGCAAGCCAGTCATTACGGCCACCCAAATGCTGGAATCTATGATTGCCAATCCCCGCCCCACCCGGGCGGAAGCCACGGATATCGCCAATGCCATTCTGGACGGTTCAGATGCCATTATGCTTAGCGGCGAAACAGCCTCCGGCCTGTATCCGGTGCAGGCAGTGGAGACCATGAACCGCATTGCCCTCAGAACCGAGAGCGGGCTGGATTTTGCCGCCCTGCTGCGGCGAAAGGGCCTGCAGACGCGATGCACAACCACGGAAGCCATCAGCCACGCCATCACCCAGATCGCCCACGAACTCCAGGCAGCCGCCGTCATTGCCGCTACCGAGACCGGCTATACGGCGCGCATGCTGTCCAAGTACCGTCCCCATTGCCCGGTGATCGCCGTCACGGCGTCAGAAAAAACCGCCAGACAAGCCGAACTGCTCTGGGGTGTCTATGCTCTCCTGCAGGAGAACGCTCCCACTTATGATTCGATGGTGGAAAGCAGCATCAAGACAGCGGCAGCCGCCGGCATGGTGTCTGACGGCGATCTCGTAGTCCTGGCAGCCGGTCTTCCCGCCGGCACACAGGGCACCACCAACGCCATCCGTGTCCATGTGGTCGGACGGGTGCTGGCGCGCGGCACAGGGATCGGCGAACGGACCGTCACCGCTCCCGCCATAATTGTATCTGCCGCTGATGCTTGGGATGGCAGAGCGGTTGAGGGCCATATCCTGGTTATCCGGGAAATGAACGGCCAAATCGCGCCATTGGCCGCCAAGGCCGCCGCTATCGTCGCCGAGGAAGACGGCCTCTCTTCCGATGCGGCAATCGCCGGGCTGCACCATAACATCCCCGTCATTGTGGGCGCCGCCGGCGCCACCGGCGGCATAGCGCCGGGAACAGTCATCACCATCGATCCCCGCCGGGGCGTCGTATATCAGGGAGAAGCCAACGCACGGTAAAAAGCAGAAATAGTGGATAAAATGACTACATCTATTGAAGTAGCGGAATTAGAAGACCAGCTGAAGAAATTCCCGGAATATGACTCGAAGTATTCGCTAGAAGTCAATATTTACACCATTCTTTACAATAACGGTGGTAAGGAACAACTGCAGGGTGCATTGATGCTGGGTGGTATGATGACAGGTTCTATGGCGGTCACTATAGCAACAGCAGTAGGAGATAATGCCTTGGATGGCAAGGAACTTATTACTCCGGATGTCTTGCTTGCTGCCTTGGTTAGTAGTAAGCTGAAGGTTAGAGGTGCTGTTAAAGGGCCGGTTAACGTTCCTATCGGGAAAGGATCTGGGCCTGCGCCAGGTGTGCTCGGTGCAAACTCTTCTTCAACGTCGGTTGCAGCCATCAAGAATTACTATCCAAAAGAAGGAGCAATTGAGTTTGTTTTTGATCCCAAAACAAACACCTTCCTAGTGGGCGAAGGAAAACATGCTGCATTAGCAAATACAATAAATGCCGACACGTCTACCGTGGTTGGTGGGATTTTTAAGCGTGGACCTAATGTGAAATATTCACTAACGAAGCAAGCGGCCATTTTTGGAAGAACTGGACTCCGGAAGTAAGACAACAATTCCAGAAAGTAATGGGAAGCTATGGGCTTCCAGTCATTCATTCAATGGGTATGTAGTAGATGTAGAAGGAGAGCGGCTATGATTGATACTACAAAGTCCTTTATGAGTTTAATATCCTCGGTTGTTAACTACAAAGAATCTGTTTTACCAGATTCTGAAGAGAAGGTAAAATGGTATCCAATCCTACACTGCAATCCTCCAGGTTTACTTTTGGGTGTTCAGCAAGACGGCACATGGGTTGTTGAGGTAGAATCTGGCTTATACAGGCTAAGTAATTCAGGTTCATTTTGGCGCTTAGTCAGCTTATTGGAGCAACCATCGAATGAGATCAGAAAAGAGGTAGCCAATTCCTTCAATTCTTTAGACATTAAAATAGACATCGACGACTTTTTCCCTTTTGCTGAGATAGTTCGAGCAGGACTTCAGTTTGGAACGAAATATTGGGCTGAAATGGCCTCGGATGGTATGACGAATTGCCACCTGAAAAGAAAAAGTATCTAAAGGAATCTTTGGTTAAGGTGGAAACTGCAAAATGGGCCTCTCAGAAGTTGCGACATAAAGCAATGAAAGAACTGAAGAAGTTAAATTACGCTGAATTCTAGGTATAACACGGTACATGGGGCCGTTCGAAACCAATGAAAAAATCAATATTGTAAAATTTATGATACAAAACAAAGACCGTTCAAGCGCTAGAATGCGTTTTGAGCG
>NZ_AFGF01000095.1 GCF_000219125.1 Acetonema longum DSM 6540 | reverse complement strand
CCCTTGCCAATCGAGTCCTGGGAAGTGAAGCGGAATTTGCTAATTCGATAGAAGCCAAAGAAATAGTGGATAAAATGACTACATCTATTGAAGTGGCGGAATTAGAAGACCAGCTGAAGAAATTCCCGGAATATGACTCGAAGTATTCGCTAGAAGTCAATATTTACACCATTCTTTACAATAACGGTGGTAAGGAACAACTGCAGGGTGCATTGATGCTGGGCGGTATGATGACAGGTTCTATGGCGGTCACTATAGCAACAGCAGTAGGAGATAATGCCTTGGATGGCAAGGAACTTATTACTCCGGATATCTTGCTTGCTGCTTTGGTTAGTAGTAAGCTGAAGGTTAGAGGTGCTGTTAAGGGGCCGAGTGCTACGACTCAGATTGTGCATCTTGATACCAATGCATTAGTTAGGGCCTTAGATCGTGGAGAAGTTGCAGCAATAGACGCAGCATTGGCTGGCAGGACACCTGTAGTCTCAATAACTGCAGCCAAAGAATACCTGGCAAAAGGGGATGTTGAGGTATTGCGCCAGTTCCTTTCCGAACGCGGTGGGAGAATTGGCAGTGCAACAACCCAAGCAGAAATAGACAACTTAATTCAACAAGCAAATGCCCTGGGACGAGTACTCAAAGCGTCTGATGCATCGGTAGCTGGATCAGCGATAAAAGAAGGGGCAACATTAATAACAAATGATGCCAGACTTGCACGATTTTTGCGGGCGGTAGGATTTAAAGTGGAGGGGCACTAAAAATGGGAGCATATAACACTTTGAAAGTGTGTAGGCAATGCGATAAATGTCAAAGAGATATTCAACTAATAATTCAATTTAAGTACGGAGATACTTGGCAGTATGAGTATGAAATTGGAGATAACTTGAAGTGGGGTGGACATGATATTGGTATAAAAGGAGCTAAAAAAGTAATACTTGATGGTGTTGCGAAGGAATGCCCATTTTGCAAAGCAGAACTTGATTATATAATTCATTTAGAAAACGATAAGATTATATCTATCGAACTGAATAAGGGACAATATGATTTTCGTAACAGCAACGGTTATTATTTGATAATCGAGAAATAAGTTGGCACCGGTCGAGTAGAGGCCAACCTCACGGCGGCCCCCCTCCCGGAACTTATCCCGAAAAATGGATTATCCCGATATTTGTCAAGCAATTGTCTTCTAACGGCATTTGCCCAACAAACTATCGGGATAATATTTTATTGCAAATGCCTTAAAATTGAGATTATAG
>NZ_AFGF01000094.1:0-3853 GCF_000219125.1 Acetonema longum DSM 6540 | reverse complement strand
TTTTTTTATGCTTAATTTCGTGCATTAAAATTGTCGATGAATCTTCAGTCTGAAAAGAATTCCAGGCGAAATTCAATCGATTTGGCAGGAATCTTGATAAATGTATCTAATATAAATTTGGAGATAATTTTCATGTAACAATAAAACGATGGAGAATATCTCCGAAAGGCGGAGGTTTAATCTATGACCCTCTTTACAAAAATTAGATTGAACAGTAACCGGTTTACAGCCGCACAGGAACGAATCGTCAGTTTTCTTCAGAACAATATCAAAGAGGCCATTGAACTTCCCATTAATGAATTAGCGGCATGCTGTCAGGTAGGAGATGCTACCGTCATTCGTTTTTACCGCTCATTGGGATACGAAACCTATGCGAGGTTTCGTATCGCCTTGGCAAAGGAATTATCAGATAATGAAATTCAGCCCGTATACGATGAAGTGGAACTGCAGGATGGGCTGTCCGATGTGATTCGTAAAGTCATCGGCTCGTCGATTCAAAGCATTTCCGATTTAGAAAACCAAATTTCTCTTTCTGCCGTAGAAGATATCGTGGCGCATTTGCAAAATGCCGATATGGTTCATGTTTTCGGTATGGGTGCTTCCGGTATCGTAGCGCAGGATGCTATGCACAAACTGATGCGTCTGGGGGTTAAAATTAAAGCTTACAGCGATTCTCACCTAATGGCGGTCGCTGCCTCAGTGGCTCAGCCCAATGAGATGTTCTTTGCCGTATGTCACTCAGGAGAAACGATTGATATACTCAAAACGTTGCAACTGGCTAGGCAGCGGGGCTGCTATACATGCGCGCTTACCAGCTATACGAATTCCAGTATTACCGGTATAGTTGACGCCTATTTACTGACCTGCTCCCGTGAAACAAAAATGCGGTCTGACGCCATGATTTCGCGGATTGTTCAGTTGGTTGTTATTGATATTCTGTATGTAAAACTTTCTCTCCAAATCGGAGACGCCGCTCTGGAAAGGGTCTACCAATCCCGTATTGCTCTGAAGCATTATCGGCGGTAACAAGGTTTCATAAATAAAATGCTTATGCTTAGGAGGCGGTTGCTTTGAGTATATCGGCGAGATCTATCGTTATTATTGCTGACGATTTGACCGGGGCAAATGATACAGGGGTACAGTTTGCCCGGCAAGGCATTCCAACAGAAGTGCTGCTGGATGGGGGAGTCCTGTCATCGCAGCAAGAAGCCGCTGTGATTGTGATCGATACGAACAGCCGGGCCATACCGGCTGAGGAGGCCTACCGAAAGGTCCGGGAAGCTGCTGAGCAAGCCCGTCGTGCCGGATTTCAGCATTATTACAAAAAACTGGACTCTACATTACGCGGCAATGTGGGAAAAGAATTGCGGGCAGTTCTGGATATGGGAATCCACGATTTTGCATTTGTTATGCCGGCGTTCCCTAAAACCGGGCGCACGACGATTGGCGGACAGCACTTATTGCAAGGAATTCCGCTTTCGGCGACGGAAATAGCCAGAGATCCTAAGTGCCCGGTCAGAGAAACATGTTTGCCGCAGCTATTGCAGCAACAGTCCGGACTGTCTGTCGGCCACATTGGCGTTCATGAACTCACTCAAGGAGCAGAGGCTGTCAGTAGAGCCATTCAGGGGCATCTTGCCAATGGGTGCAAAATCATATCCAGTGACGCCTGGCTGGATGAGCATTTTCTGCTAGCGGCTAAGGCCGCAAAAAAAGTTTCCAACAGAGTAGTATGGACAGGATCAGCCGGGTTGGCCGAATATTTGCCACAATTATTGGGGTGGGAAGAAACAACGGAGGCGGAGGTCGCGTTGCCTACATTGGCTATTGCAGGCAGTGTAAGCGGTGTTACACGGGGACAAATCGACCGGCTGCTGGACGACATGAGTTGTTAGAACTGGATGTGGCAGACTATCTGCCCTGGGAAAGCAGCAAAGCATTACCGCTTGTACAAAAAGCCTGCGAGAAGCTCGATCAGGGTAAACGGGTGGTGCTCGCCTCCGGTTATCAGCCGTCGGCGGTGGAGCGCGCTAAAGAGACCGGGGCGAAGCTGGGTCTCACGCCGGTGCAGGTCAGTGAATCGATAGCGGAAATACTGGGGTGGATCGGGGAAAGAATTCTGCGGGAGAAACCTGTTGCCGGCGTGATTCTTACCGGCGGCGATACGGCTGTTTCGGTATGCAGGGCTTTGGGAGTAACCGGCATTCGCATTCTTGAGGAGGTAGTTCCGGCAATTCCGCTGGGAGAAATGAAAACAGATGACGGAAAGCTGCTGCGGGTCGTTACTAAGGCCGGGGCGTTCGGCAATGCTGATGCGTTGGTCATTGCAACCCGCAGACTGCAAAAAAGGAAGTGATATACATGGAAGCATTAAATGCACAAAATCCTATTCTGGCAATTACCATGGGGGATGCCTCCGGCTGCGGACCCGAAATCATTGTTAAAGCCCTTGCCAGCGAGGCAATATACAGGCAATGCCGTCCCATTGTTTTTGGCGATGCCCGCCGGCTGCAGCTTGCTGCCCGAATCGTTAAGAGTGTATTGCACATCAACCGGATTTCATCCCCCTGTGACGGGGTTTACCAATATGGAACGATTGATGTGCTGGATTTTGCCAATATACCGGAAGATCTTGTGTTTGGCAAGGTTGACGGGCGCGCCGGACATGCCGCCTATACGTACATCGAATCCGCGATTCGGCATGCGATGGACAATCGCGTAGCAAGTGTGGTTACGGCCCCTATCAACAAGGAGGCACTCCATAAAGGCGGACATAATTTCCCGGGGCATACGGAAATTTTTGCTGAGCTGACTCATACTGCAGATTATGCCATGATGCTCGCCGGAGATGATTTGCGGGTCATCCACGTAACCACCCATGTGTCTATGATAGAAGCCGCAGCCTTGATCAAAAAGGATCGGGTGCTGCGTATTATTCAGCTTGCCGACCGGACGCTTCGCCTGCTGGGGCTGAAACAACCCCGCATTGCTGTCGCCGGGTTCAATGCCCATGCCGGCGAGAACGGGCTGTTCGGGCGGGAGGACGTTGATCAGATTGCACCGGCAGTTATAGAAGCGCAAAAAGCAGGAATTGCCGCTGCCGGCCCCATCGCTCCGGATACCGTATTCTATCGTGCGTCCTGTCGTAAAGAATTTGATATCGTCGTTGTAATGTATCATGATCAGGGACATATCCCTATCAAACTGCTTGGCTTTGACAATGGAATCAATGTGACGGTCGGGCTTCCGTTTCTTCGCACTTCAGTTGATCACGGAACTGCCTTTGATATTGCCGGCAAAGGAATTGCCAATAGCGGCAGCATGATTGCCGCTATTAACTTTGCTGCCCTCGCCAGCATCGGTGCCCGTAAGTAAAAATTATCAAAGAGGAGACTTCCTATGAAAATTAAAGCGTCTATTGAAAAGATCCCTGGTGGCATGATGATTGTTCCACTATTTTTGGGAGCACTTGTTAATACCTTTCTTCCTGACTTCGGCAAGACGTTCGGTTCGTTTACCGGTGCGCTGATGAGCGGCGCTTTATCGATTCTGGCAGTGTTCTACGTTTGCATGGGTGCGACCATTGATTTGAAGGCCACTCCGCAAATTCTGAAAAAGGGCGGCGCATTGTTAGGCGCAAAAATTTTGACAGGCGCCATTCTCGCTATAGTTGCATCTCAATTTATACCAAACGGATATATTGATTCGGGTTTTTTCGCAGGACTGTCTGTTCTGGCCATTGTGGCGGCTGTGAACGACACCAACGGTGGTCTATATATGGCGTTGATGGGGCAGTTCGGCAAAAAAGAAGATGTGGGGGCTTATTCTGTAATGAGCCTGGAATCCGGGTCCC
>NZ_AFGF01000093.1 GCF_000219125.1 Acetonema longum DSM 6540 | reverse complement strand
CCCCAGAAGCAGGTTCCTTTTTTCTTGCCGCTGCGCCGCTTCAAAAATCCCTTTTTGCAGACCGGGCATAGGATTTGTCCTTCCATTGCCGAAATGGTTTTTCCCTTAGCTTCTCCAAGCAGAGTTTTGACAAAATCCGTGGTCGCATCAAGAAAAGCATCTGCAGAAAAGTTGTTTTCAGCAATGCGCGTAAGTTTATCCTCCCAAATTGCCGTTATATCGGGATAAGCCAGTGCTTCCGGCAGCGCGTCAAACAGCTTTTCTGCAATATCGGTTGCATAAAGCACGTTTTTTTCGAGACGCAGGAATCTGCCCTGGACGAGCTCATCTAAAATCCCTGCCCGTGTTGCTTCTGTTCCGATACCGGAGCATTCTTTCATCTGCGCCTTGAAGGTCTCTTCCCGAACATAATGGTGAATGTTCTTCATGGCTTCAATAATACTGGATAGATTGAAGCGTTTCGGCGCCTTTGTTATTTTTTCTTGTAAAGTCAGTTCCCGTAGACTCACTGTATCCCCATTTTGAAGATCCGGTAAAACGGCTTCCTCCTCTGACTTTTCGTCATCAGTTTCCGCCTTATATAAAGAACGCCAGCCTTGTTCCAAGACCACTTTCCCGGTCCCCAGGAAAATATGGTTACCGATACGGATGCGAAGAACCGTCTTAGAAAATCGGTAAGGCGGATAAAATTGTGCAAGATACGCGCGGGCAATTAAGGCGTAAATATCTTGCTGCTCTCTCGTAAGTTTTGCCTGATCACACGGGAGCGTTGTCGGGCTAATTGCATGATGCGCCGTAATCTTTTCATCAGCCCAGGCCCGGCTTTTTCTACTCATATCCGCGCCTGCCATTTCTGTCTGCCAACCCGCCCGAGCCAAATTTTCAAAAATGACTTTTGCATCCTTGAACTGAGCTTCCGGCAAATAGTCGCAGTCGGAGCGCGGATAGGTAGTCAACTTCATTTCATATAATTTCTGCGCTATATCTAAAACCTGTTGCGGTGTATAGCCAAGCTTGCCTGCCTGAATTTGCAGTGCGGATAAACTCAATGGCAGAAGCGGCGCCTCTGCAGTTTCTCTTCTGGTCACATCTTCAATCCGAAAGGTTTCGCCATTTTTTACAGACTGGAGAATTTCCTGAGTAATGTTTTCTACCAGCTCCCGCTTTAAGATCCGCCCTTCACTGTCGCAGCCGGAAAACTCTTCCGGTATAAGCCAAACTGCTGAAAAGCATTTTTCCGTCTGCTCAAGGTCCACTTTAATCCCATAATGCTTAGTCGGCCGAAATTCCCGGATTTCCCGCTCCCGCCTCACGACAAGCGCCATTGTCGGCGTCTTGACCCGGCCTATCCGCATGACTTCATCGTAACCCGCTTGCCTGGCCATTGCCGTATAGGCGCGGGTTAAATTCATACCAATCAGCCAATCTGCGCGGCTGCGGGCAACCGCCGATTCCGTAAGCGGCTGAAAATCGGCATTATTTCTCAAATCCCTCAAAGCCCGCTTGATAGTGATTTCATCGAGAGCATTCAGTAAAAGCCTTTTCACCGGCTTTCGATTTTTCAAATACTCCAGCAGCTCGTCCACTAGCAGTTGGCCCTCACGGTCCGGATCGCCGGCATGAACGATTTCGTCCGCCCGTTTTAACAAATCCTTGATAGTCTGAAACTGTTCTTTCGCTTCAGGCTTAACGAACAGCTCCCATCTTTGGGGCACAATCGGCAACAAGGCAGGCGACCACGAATTGTAAAACGGATCATACATCTGCGGCGTCTTCTGCTGCAAAATATGCCCAAATAGCCAGGTGACCACATCGCTGGTCCCCGTAATTTCAATGTATCCCTTCTTTTGCGCTCCCTTACCCAAATACTTTGCCAGTTCACGCCCTACACTTGGTTTCTCGGCAATCCAAACTCTCATTCATCCTCCCTCCCGTCTTCCGGGTTAAACGGATTTCCCGGCAATGAAGAATCTGTCGGCCGCGCATATTCACCGCGGTTTGCCGCAACCATTTGGGCGACCTTTTCCATATTCACCTGCCCCGGGGAAAGATTTGCCTTCGCTAAGCGCAACCCGAAGTCTCTGCATTCACGTGTAAATTTTTCCTCTTCCAAATCCCTAATTTTCTTTTGCAGAGTTCTCATTTCCGCAGTCGACTTTTTCAGCCGCTGCTCTGCTTTCTGCCGGCGCCGGTAAAGAATGCCAAGCCGTTCTTCCATCTCTTCCCTCGTTTTCGGTTTTGCCGCTGTCATCGCCAATCCCCCTCTTTCTTTGCTACTTCGCCTGCGGCAAAGTGCAGATAAAGGCGGCGATCGATTTCAGAAATAGCACGGCATTTCATCGCACGCAGGAAGCCGATTAGCAAGGAGAATTCCTCCTTGCTCCAATCCTCTTTACTCTGCCAGCCGGCCTGTCGCAACGCATCGTGGAAAATACGTGTGTTATATTTATGCAGCAAGGACCGGCTCGCCTTATCCAACCGCTTTAAAGCAAGTTTCCTCTGCTCGATTTTTTTCTCGACTGCCGCTAACCTATCCATGTTTGCCCACCGCCTTTTTTTCATTATACGAAGCCCGTATAGCCAGGAATAGACGGTGTGCACAACTCCTACAGCAGCGTGCAACATGATTTTTTCGCAGCCATGCTACAATAAAAATGATACAGTAGCCCTAAAAAGAAACAGGCGCACTTAGGACTTGACGGTTTCGTCAGTCGCGCAGACCCATCTGCCGCTTGCCTTCGGCTACGCTGAACCTGCGGTTGGCCAATTTCCTTTCGGAATTTCGGGGAGGTGCACGGATTATGGCGCTTTATCACTTTACGATCAAGGACAACAAAACACCGGGCGGGCGCATCATCCTTGCCAGTGACCACGCCGAATACAATCATCGCGAGGAGAAGTATGCAAACCTTGATCAAAAACGCGCCGGACATATCGCTGCCGATAATCACCTCGACTATATTGCGCGGCAAGAAAAATACAGCTTAAAAGAAGGTTTTATCTGCGGCGGACACCATCTCCCCGAATGGGCGAAGAATTCACCGAAAACCTTCTTTCGGGCCGCAGACGCTCATGAAACTTCTGCTCATACCTATAAGGAAATTGAATTTGCCCTGCAAAGCGAATTGGCGTTGGAACAAAACCTCGCACTGGCTCAAGAATTTATCGGCAAGCATTTTGGAACAGACTACTATTACTCATATGCCATCCACAACAAGCTGGCAGCTATGGGCGAGGGCGAGGAAAACCTGCACTGTCATCTCATGTTTTCACCGCGGAAACTGGATGCATTAGAAAAAGAAAGCGAACGCCAGCCACGCTGTTTTTTTCAAAAGGCCCGCCGACTCTATACCCGTAAGGACGGGAGCATCATGGACCGGCGCCGCGAAGGAGGTTGTGCCGTTCCTGCCATCTGGAATAAGCAAGTGGAAAGCCGAAACCACCTGTTATATTTGCGCGAGGATTTTGCCAATTTAACGAATGCGGCGTTAGAAAAATACGGGCACACGGCTCGCATCGACCACCGCTCCTATCGTACCCGCAGGCAGGAAGCCGCTCAGCAAGGGGATGTCTTAATGGAGAGGCTCTTTTCCCTGGAACCGGAAAAACATATCGGCCCAACAGTAGCCAATACCCTTGATCACCCCTCAGTGATTGCCATAAAAGAGCGCCGTGCTCTCCGTAAAGAACTTTGTCAGTTAATTGAATCGGCCGACCGTCTGCAGAAATTACAGGACTATAAAAATCAGCGAAAATTAAAAAGGAGAATCCCGCAAGTAAGTGACCAACTACACAACACATCGGGTGAATCCCCCCTGCTTCTCCTTGATCTCGCCGCTGCGCAAAAAGCTACAGACCTCGCCTCCCAAGGTATCCAGCATTTTGGCGAATGCCTGGCGGTCGAACGTTTTTCCGAAATGAGCCAACAGGAAAAGGCGACTTTTTCCACGATAAAAGAAGTACATCGCGACAGGCATTTTTTATCCACTATCCTGGAAGCAGTACGCGAAAAATGTAGTGAAGAAAAAGACCATCTTGTCAGCTTACAGAGGCCAGAAAATAAAACTTTGCCCCAACAGATTGCGTACTGCACATCGGCACTTGCCGTCTTGCAATTCGATGAAGATGAGGCACTGCTCTGTCAGGCCCTCAAAGACTATTCGGAAAAAGAGCGTCAAGCGGTTCAAGCGCTTCGTTCCATTTCCCCGCTTGTAAATAAAAAAGATCGTCTGCCCAGAGCTTGTCTTACCTATCTGCACCAGGCGACACGGTTTGAAGAATTTGAGCAGGCCGCCTTGGTAGAGCTTCCTTTGCAAAGAGAAGAACTTAAAAAACAGGCCGCAATTCTGGCCGATATGGAAAAGTATCTGCTTACCTATCCGCAGGCCATCCGCAAAGCCCAGGAAGAATACATCAGGACACTCCATAATCCGGATTTTACAGCCGCTTGGCAACAAGACACTCAGTTCTCCGAGGATCTTTTTGCCCTAAAACGCGTGCAAAAGACTGTCGAGATCCGCCTCAAATCAGCTTCTTCCCCCAAAGAGACTACCGCACTTCTCGCCGAGCAAAAGCGTCTGGAAATTATAGCACAAACCCATGCGGCACAGCGAAAAAAGCAACACGGCATATTGCAGGAAATCCGCCAACATCTCAACACATCACAAGCAAAATCCGCGGTTACTCGCAAGGCAAATGCCATTCTGTTGGCGCAAAAACCCCGGCAGGACGCCTACCGTATGATGCAGGATAAGCTAGGCGAAACGACAGACCGTATCCGCCGACTCACACTGTTTCGCGTAAAGCTGATAAAAGAAACTGATCTGGTCAAAAACAATTTCTCGCAGCTGCCAACCAAAGAAACGCCGCAGGAACAGCGCTATACCGCGCGGGAGGTTCAAGGCATTTTGCGTACCGCCTTATATTCTTTACACGCTGAACAGAAGCGTACTCTGCAAGAAATAGAAGTGCTACGCCCCTTCTACATTTCCGAAAAGCGCGCACAAACGATTGCTCTCTATCGTCTGAGTGAAGGGAAAATGCGAGCTTTGCAAAAATTGAAAAACGAGTTGTCCAAATCGGAAAGTGAAAAACGCAACGCAGAAGATGCTCTTCTTTCCCGAGAATACGGATTGACCATACTAAAAAAACCGAAATGGTATGATAAAATGCTAAGTACCCAAGCACAACAGCAATATCAGGATGCTCAAATCGCTATCGAAATACAAAAGATGCAAACCCTTGCCGCAGCCCAAAGGTATACTGCCTTAAAGGAACGCATCTCTTGTCTGGAAAAAGAAATTGAACAACTGACTGCGACGCCACAGGCTAAAGAAAGGCTGTCCGCCATCACAGCCGGTATTTTAAAGAAAAACCAATCCATAGGAGAAGAAATGCAGCGCCTAACCAATCGTCAGGCTGAACTAAGAAACCAGGAAAACGAGCTTGATCATCTTCTTGCAGCCACAGAAAAACATGTGCTTACCGATCAGCGGCAAAACATCCGCTAGGCTGTCAAAGGAATGTCCACTTCCGCTGATGCAGTTTCCCTAATTGCCCGTTCCTTCGCTGCTGAACCGGCTGCTTGCGCGGCTGTTGCCAGGATTTTCGAAGAAGACAATTACCTATTTGATTCTTTGGCCAAAACGGCAGCCGAGCGTGAAGAAACTCAGCAAAAAACCGCTTGGGAACATAATGAATTTTAAGTCTCTGATTATTTCAATTCCACTATCCCGCTCAGTATGACTGCCAAATGACCTGTCAAAACAACCAAAATTGCAGCCAGATACCGTTTCCTATCCTTACAGTTCATCTCAGTTATACCTAACACTCACTTTGTTTTGACCCCGATCGCTTTAAGACTCGGTTTTAACAGATCGCTGCTGAGTTGCTCCTGCAAATTTGCGTTTCATTGCGCAATGAGGTTTCCTGCGTCATTTTAGCAAAGTGTGTAATATTTTATTTAAACTTTGATTTTCGATTATTCTTTCATTTATTTCGAGTATGTGTTTTTAGTATATTCAATCACATCCTTCTTCACCTTAAATACCTATATATTGTCGATTCAGATACATGGTTCATTTCTAGATTTTGTGGTAAAGTATAAAATATGATTAATATAGAAAGGACATAAATATGGAAGATAGTGAGATTTTTTTATTAAATAAAATTGGTTTGACAGATACAGAAGCTAAAGTATATTTAGTATTACTGCAACACGGGAGAGCATCAGGCTATGAAACCAGTAAGTTAGCTGCAGTGGCCCGATCCAAAATCTATAATATATTGGAATCTCTAGTTTTAAAGGGATTTATTATCTATACAGAAAAAGAAAACAATACTCAATACTCGGCTGTTCCAATAAATGAAATTGTGCAAAGAGTAAAACATGAAACAAATAATATATTAGATAATCTTACAGATAGACTAAAAAATTATCCCGCAAAAACTGATTTAGATTATATTTGGCATATCCGTCAAAGCTCAAATGTATTTGCAAAATGTAGAGAGATAATAAAAAAGACAAAAAATGAATTACTAGTACAAATATGGGAAGAGGATTTACCACATGTCTTAGAAGATATTCAAGAATTAGAAAATCATAACATTCGAATTGGTGTCGTTTATTTTAGTGATAATGAAGATTCCGTGATACCTTTAAAGAAATATTGCAGACATGGTTTGGTAGATGAAAAACGCAAGGAAATGGGTGGAAAATGGATTACACTTGTTTCAGATATGAATGAGGTTGTATTTGGACAAATTCTAAGTAATACTATGGCTGAAGTGATTTGGACAGAAAGCAAACCGGTAATTGCACTTGCTGCCGAATGTATAAGACATGATATGTATTTTTACAAAAACGCCAGTCTTTTCCAGGGAATTATGCAGAAAGAATTAGGCAAGGATTATGAAAAAATCCGCGATATTT
>NZ_AFGF01000092.1 GCF_000219125.1 Acetonema longum DSM 6540 | reverse complement strand
AGCACTCAGGCAGTGGATAATTCATCACCACACAGCGCCTGATAAAGAAGCATAAGCCAAGTCGCCTTTACATCAACAACATATATTTATTTAGGACAATCATTTTTTTTCCTGAAATATAGAACTCGCGTTCATTAGAGCAAACTTGAAGACTATCTAGTTGATCAGAAATTTCCCCCATATTACGCCAGTTATTTAAATGGTTCAAAAGTTCCGGATAATCATTATATCTTACAACTTTCTCAACTAGATCGATAATGTGAGAAAACTGTCTTGAAGATAATCCATGATCTTCTGATTCACACATTGATTTTAGGTTTAGAAGCCATTGAATGAATATATTGTTTTCGTTTAACACAATTTGAGAATAAACTGTATCACTTGTTTTATGAAGAACTGCGCCAAAAAAATCAGAAGAATCAAAGAATGCTAACTCTATGGTATCCTTCAACTTTATTGTACTTATTCCTAATTGCCACTCTACTCCCAAAAAACCATTCGGTAATATCGACACGTTAGTAATTACCCTATTGTCAAAAATCGCCTTATTATGTTCCTTAGAAAGCAGTTCCATATCTATTTCAGTAATAACAGGAACGCTTGAATCAAGTGAGTTAAAGGGTATTGCTATTTCAGGGAGTTTAAATTTTCGCCTTTTTAGATTCTCGATTTCGTAGGGAAAGACAATCGCGATAATTTTTTCCACGCTTTTTATTTCTTTTAGCGAGAATAGCCGAGGAATACCTCCCAGGAACATTCGAATCGAACGGGGTATTCCATTCCAAAATTCTTCCAAAAATGAAATATTTCTAATAAGACGTTGTTTGTAAATCCATTCATTATTTCCACTAGCTAAAGATGTGGTTTGCAAGTGATCAGAAAGTATTTGAACTAAACGATTTTCTATTCTTGGATCAAGACGGTTCTCATCTCTGAATGGTATGCGTACCTTTTCCCTAGATAACGAAGGCTTCAACGAATTATCCCGAAAATCAACTCTTATACTAAGCTGACAATTGTTTTTCAATTGGTTGTAGTGTCTTATAGTTATACCATGAATACATGTTAAGTCACTTGGAAGTGTCGGTATTTGCGCTTGAGGGTGATCAATGATATAATTTTTCGCATAATTAAGATCGGCCCAGGATTCCGATTCTGAGGTACTGTGTGCAAACACATATATTTCACCTTCTAGACCAGATGCTTGAATGGGAAAACAACGAATAGAATATTTTCCATAGGGCTCAATTATTTCCGGTATTTCATAAATAAAATCTTCCGGTTTTTCCGATGTAATTAATATCTGATTCCCTAGGTCTTCTAAAACTATCGGGAACTCTACTTTCTTGCACCAATAGCGAACAATCTTCTCCAAGTCGCCAGTTTCGAAGGGTTCATCTAATACTAATGTAATTTTCGTACCGTTCTTATTTCGGTCTGATTTTTCTACCAAAATATAGCTTCTCGGGCCAGCAAGGTTTAAGGAAATAGGTCTTCCTACCTTTTTGGGAGAATATGTTTCTAGAGTGATTTTGCTACTTACTCCAAAGACCGACAAAAATCCTATACCATATTGACTTGTAGGATGAAAATGATAATTACGTAAAAAATCCTCAGTAGTATAATATGACTTTCCAACCTGTAGTAAATATTTCTGAATGATTTCCTCGGTCATGCCTATTCCGAAATCTTCAACAGATAATACCTGTTTTATTTCTCGTACCCCCGAAAGTTCATTCGTAAATTCTTGTTCATAAAGCTTGATATTTATTGGATATTTATTCCTAATGGTTTCACTTATCTCTGTTGGATATTTTGGTAATGTAAGGCTACAATTTTTTAAATCAATGTAAACCTGACATCTAGTTGCATCAAGAGCATTTTGAATAAGTTCACGCAAAAAGGCGGATTGCGAATCATAGACATCAGAAATAAGTCTTTTAAAAACCAAATCAGTATCAAACTCAAATTTCCAATCCATAGGAATATAAAGAGCGTCGTCAGCAGGAAAAATGTTGATGTTTCCAGGATGTGAGGAAGTACTAATTTCGGCTACGGGAGGCTTCCAGTTGTTATGCAACTGACATCGGATAATAGAGATAGCAGCGTTTTTAAGCTCTTTTACTAACCAAGTAAACCAATCGTGAAGAAATCTATGTTCATCCTGATTCTTACATCGAGCGGTTATTTCAATTCGATCCGGTGCTGTGAGCCGGTGCACAATACGTTGATACTTTGACCAGTGGGCAAAACTGTCGGCTGGTAATGGGGAGGCTGCATTAATTAGCAGAGGACAGGCTCTATCATTGACGGTATCAAGTAGGTCGCCAACCCTTAAAAGTATAGCGAAAAAACGCATATTGACAAGTTCGCCTCTAATTGTGCGTCTGTCTGGATACCTATCAGTGTCAAGCTCATTGTAGTCTAATCCATGAGAAAGGCAAACATCGGATATTGCTCTCTGTAAATCAGGGTCATCAAAAGCAAATCTACCTAGTTCAGACTGATTCTGCTGGAGAATTTGCGTCGATCGAATATGGTGCTCCTTACGAATAAATTCTCCAATTAAAAAGCGGAGCTGGCGATCAGCTAAAAATTGACGAATAGATTCTTCAACGAACAAGTCATTACGTAACTTTTCGATCTCAAAAAAACGTTTTGAGGGTCCTTCCGTTGAAAGCCAACATTTCCATCTTTCTGAGGCTATTATCTCCATTTTTTCTCTATCTGATGCTACCATGCCAGCATCATGTAAGTATGCAGATGCGATCAAAATATATGCTTCAGTAGGAGACAAATTTACTGTTGCTTTTATACTATTTTGGTTTTTAAAGAGTAATTGAGATATTTGAGAAATGATTTCATCACTATGTTCAACTGAATGAGAAGTATAATGTGGAAATGTGGCGGGAATATATGAAAGCAATTTTTGTACTGCTTCTCTAAGTTCAAGGGCTTTAGCGAAGTATTGAGTATTCATTCTTTTTAAGAAAATCATTAAGGCAGTTTTAGTAACGTCTGCTACCAAATTAGGTTCACCTCCGAATTTATCCTTATAGTGATATTTCGACATTTGGATGAAACTTCCTATGTGAAACTATAAAGATTATTATTCGGGCGGTAGCCTGTCTTCATTATTACCTGGGAGCTTAGGTTAATCCCTCTCTAAATACTATTTTACTGATTCCTCCATGAGAGTCATCTGTTTGTCGTCAGTTTGTTGGCTTATGCTTCTTTATCAGGCGCTGTGTGGTGATGAATTATCCACTGCCTGAGTGCTCAGTATAATGCTCCCCATTGTCAAGACACAGAATGGGAAAAAATAAGTTAAGCTCCCTTCTGAGTTTTTTGAAATGAAACAGCCTCATTAGGCAAGTTTCCGAAGTAGTATTGGACAGGGCAAGCGCCACCCAAAGAGGAGTGTGGCCGATAGGTATTGTATGTCTGCATGTACTCTTTGAGCATCCTGCGCAGTTCCCGAGGAGTGGTATATTCGTTGACATAGATGCGCTCATATTTGAGAGTCCGAAAAAATCGTTCTGTTCATGCGTTGTCCAGGCACTGGCCTTTACCGTCCATGGAGATTTTTACTCCGGCTTCTTCTACCAGTCGAATATACTCCGGGTTGGTAAAATGGCCGCCTTGATCACTATTGATGATTTCTGGCTTTCCAAAGCTAAGAGCGCGTTTTAAACAGGCTAAAACAAAGGATTTATCAAGCGTGCTCGATAGCTCATAATCCACGATATAGCGGCTGTACCAGTCGATGATCACAAACAGGTACATAAACCCTTTTGACATGCGGATGTAGGTAATATCGATCCCCCAGACTTGATCCGGCCGGGTGATCGCTACTTTACGCAAAAGATAGGGCCGCAGAAATTGCTGGTGGTAGCGTTTGCTCAGGTTAGGCTTGGGATAGATGACATAGAGGCCCATGTCCCGCATCAGTCGGCGGACTCTCTTACGATTGATGGCCACGCCTGTTTCACGTCGCAAAATCTGGGTAATCGTCCGATAGCCCCAGGTTGGTTCATCGGTATGGATTTCATCGATCCGGCGCATGAGAAATAAATCCTGTTCCCTGATGGCAGGAGGACTTGGCCTTTTGTAGGCGCTAGTCCGGTTGACGCTAAGAAGGTCTGCCTGGCGCTTGACAGTGAGCTTGGTGTGACTGATCTCCAATAAGAGTTTACGTTCGCCGGCGCTTGATGATTTCTTCAGATTTTTTTTTTGAGCCAGTCCACCTCATAGGTCAACTGGCCGATTTTTTGCTCCAGGCGGGCCACTCGTTCTTTTTCCGCTGCCAATTCCTTGTCGGTTTCCGACTGACCTCTCTTAAACACGTCGGAGGCCCGCTCCAGGAATTCGGTTTTCCACCGGCTGAGCATCACGGGGTTTAGGCCGTGCTTGGCGGCGATTTCATTGACAGTCGCTTCTTCCCCGAGGACTTCCAGGACCACTTTGGTTTTAAATTCGGCTGAGTAGTGATTTCGCTTATTCATACTCCCATTATAACTTATTTTTTCTTCTTTTGTGTCTCAGTTTATGGGAGCATTATA
>NZ_AFGF01000091.1 GCF_000219125.1 Acetonema longum DSM 6540 | reverse complement strand
AGTGATTGTTAGCTTGCTTGATGGTATGGAGATTGAATGGCCGGCTAGGGTGGTCTTGATGACCACCTTAGCCGGTTTTATTTCCATTCAGGTTAGGAGAAATTACCAGACCCATCGATATTTACACAGAACATATGTTTTAGTATTATGTAATTATGTAGTAACTGGAGGTGGATAGTGATGAAAGAATATACGATAGATTTACTGAGTCTCCCGATTTACCAGCAGATGATTCGGATATTTTACGTCGACCGGTGTATGGTAAAGTGGGCGGGAATGCTCCTGTCTGAGCACAATGAGCAGATGAAAGAGACAGAAGGCAAAAGCGATGGGGCTCGTTGATTTTTCTTGTTTTCCCCGCAGGAGCGTATTGTGCATCGACGTAAAATCATTCTTTGCGTCCGTAGAGGCGGTTCGACGGGGGCTTGACCCACTGGAAGCCTATATTGCTGTAGTATCGGATTTAAGGAGAACCGGTGCGGTCGTACTGGCCAGCAGTCCGAAGGTTAAATCGAAATATAATATCAAGACCGGAAATCGGCTCTTTGAAATTCCCAAGCGTTCCCCGGTTATGTTAGTAGAACCAAATATGACGTTATATATCAATATGAACCAGGCTATACAAAATATATTTCGTCGATTCGTATCAGATGAAGATCTACACGTCTATAGCATTGATGAGTCCATATTGGATGTTACCGCATCGTTAAATTTGTTTGGACCCGCAGAGGCGATTGCCCAAGCCATCTTAAAGACGGTGAAGAATGAGTTGGGTCTTATTGTGACTATAGGCATTGGCGATAATCCGCTTTTGGCAAAACTGGCACTGGATAATGAAGCTAAAAAGCGTCCGCCGTGGATTGCAAAATGGACGTATGAGACGGTGCCGGAAACGGTATGGAGAATACAGCCACTGACTGCGTTTTGGGGCATATCCAGAGGATACGATGAGAAACTCAAGCGAATGGGTATTTATACGATTGAGGGGCTGGCTCACGCCAATCCAGTACGGTTGCAGAAAACACTAGGCGTAATAGGATTGCAGTTATATTACCATGCATGGGGATTGGATGCCAGCATCATCAGCCAGAAGGGACGGCCGAAAAGTAAATCCTATAGTAAGAACCAGATATTAATGCGAGATTATTATGTAAAAGCAGAAATTCTAATGATCATCAAGGAAATGGTGGGAGATGTATGCACTAGGCTGCGCAAGCACCAGGAAAAATGCCGAGAGATATATTTGGGGATAGGATACTCGGATAGAAATTTTAAGATGGGTTTTACTGCGCGAATTAAGCTGCTTCGCCCGGAACACTCAACGGATATCATTAGTGAAGCGGCACGCCAGGAGTTTATTAAGCGGTGGCAGGGCGAACCGGTACGATCGGTAAATATTACTGCTGGGAAAATCGTGTCACAAGGACTTGAGCAGTTGGAACTATTTTTTGAAGGAGAGGAAAAGAAACATGCGATAGATAGAGTAGTAGATGATCTTCGGAAGCGATTTGGCAAAAAAACGATCTTTTATGCTGGGTCGATGGCTGGTGGAACCTTCCTTGAACGGGCGGATTATGTGGGCGGACATAAAGGAAAAAGTGAATGATGTTAAGAGGACCGATTGCCTGCCTCTCATCACATGATTATAAATTATTGATGCTTAACTACAAAGAAAATAAGCAGAATGCATATTTTGACTATGTATAAAAGGCGAAAAAAAGGCCAGGAGGGCGCAACGGTGCGCCGCTCCTGGCTCTTGCTGTTCACAGACCTGCTAATACTTCCGTGATTTACTACGCGGTTTCGTTTTTAAGGCGAAGTGTCCTGACTCGGCTGGTCTTTCTCGGCGGCCGGCGGAACGTACTTTCAATGGCGTCTCTCCCGAAAGCTTAACAGGGGTTGTGTCTGGTTCTTTCGTCATCAGTTTTAACGCTGCTGACAGTAACGAAACTGAGTCGAAGTCTGTCAAGAGTTCTTCGGCACGGCCCCGATATTGATCAAGGTTTCCTTCCTGAACCTGACGTAGCAGTTTTTCGACGGCCAGGCGTTGCTGACCTTCGACCGCTTCTGCCATGCTGGGAATAGGCATTCGGCTAATTTTGCGTTTAGTGGTTTGTTCGATATACCTTAGATGACCTAATTCCCGTGGTGAAACGAAGGTGAGGGCCAGCCCGGCGTGACCGGCGCGACCGGTGCGGCCGATGCGGTGAACATAGCTGTCGGGATCTTGCGGGATATCGAAGTTATAGATATGGGTTACGCCGCTGACATCAAGCCCTCGGGCGGCAACATCCGTAGCGATCAACACATCGATCGTTCCCTCCCTAAACTGGCGGAGCACTATCTCACGTTTCCCCTGGGTAAGATCGCCATGGATGCCGTCTACCAGATAACCCCGTTTTTTCAGCGCTTCTGTCAGTTCGTCGACGCGGCGCTTGGTGCGCCCGAACACAATGGCAAGCTCTGGGTCCTGCATATCGAGCAGGCGGCAGAGAACGTCAAACTTCTGATTGTCCTGAAGTTCGATGTATTGTTGCTCAATCAGTGGGACGGTCATTTCCCGGGCTTTGACCTGGATCAAAGCAGGATCGTTTTGAAATTTCCGGGCCAGATTCTGAATCTGTTTTGGCATGGTGGCTGAGAAGAGGATTGTCTGCCGCCCTGCCGGAGTTGCCGCAAGTATATTTTCGATGTCCTCAATAAAGCCCATATTAAGCATTTCGTCAGCTTCATCAAGGACGACGGCTCTGACTTCTTCAAGCCGGATTGTCCGGCGTTCCATATGATCCATCAGCCGTCCGGGAGTAGCCACAACAATTTGCGGATGCCTTTTTAAGGACTTGATCTGGCGTTGGATGTCCTGGCCGCCATAGATCGGCAAAGCCTGGGCATCGGTGAACTGGCCGATTCGGTTAAGCTCCTCTGCAACCTGTATGGCCAGTTCGCGGGTGGGGGTTAAAATGATTGCTTGCACGGTTTGCGCGTTTCGAGTTGTTCTTTCGATTAGCGGAATTCCGAAGGCGGCGGTTTTACCGGTGCCGGTTTGGGCCTGCCCGATTAAGTCGCGGCCTGCGGCTAGAACAGGAATACATTGCTCCTGTATGGGAGTGGGCTCCTCAAACCCCATCTCATGCAATGCCCTGATTATTCTATCGCTTATTCCTAATGATATAAATTTATCCAATCTAAATTGCCTCCTTGTTTGTGATGACCGGTGTTATTAGTGTTGCCACCGGCAATTCGTGGTATGTAGCAGATCTCTGCTTTAAAATAAGGAAACTCCCCTGCCGGAAGCAAGGGAGTTTAGATCTCCTAGTATCGTCTATTGTTTTGACTGAAACAGTCTCGGCAGTAAACGGGGCGGTCGTTGCTCGGACGGAAAGGGACTTGGGTCTGGACGCCGCATGCGGCGCAGGTAGCGTCATGCATTTCTCGTTGTTGATAACCACCGCTGCGGCCGCCGCTGTTTTGCTGTTTACGCGCAGCCCGGCATTCGGGGCAGCGTCCCGGTTCGTTGGTGAATCCTTTTTCGGCGAAGAAATCTTGCTCGGAAGCGGTGAAAACGAAGTCGGTACCGCAGTCGCGGCAGGTAAGGGTTTTGTCTTGTGCCATATCAGTATAGCCTCCTCAAATGTTTTGCCCAAATAGTTATGGAGAATACTCATCGGGCTTCCCAGATTGAGAAGGACTAATGAAAATTCATCGTGCATATTGTATGAGCTATTAAACTATAACCTAAATACTGGCCAGTGTCAAGTAGAAATTGTTAAGATAACGGCGGACGAATTAAATTTAGCATCAACAGCGGCTAAAAATGCCTTGCATCTTGCACTCTTCAGAAGTTTTTCCTTTTAAGTAATGCTAAATACGATAAAAGGCGGTGCGAATACAGGGCCATAGTTAAATGTAATGGCTATCATAGATATTATTCGCTTCTATTAATGGCTGTTTTTTTATAACATAAGATTGTATTTTCGGACAGGGGGGTGAACAAATTGAAAAATAGTTATAATATTTCCATTGTTATCGGTGGAATTTGTGTATTAAGCTTAGCCATGGGGATTTCAAGATTTGGATTTACACCCATTATTCCGTTAATGCAAAGAGATATTGGAGTATCAGAATGGAATATTGCAGTTATGGCTGCGACAAATTATCTGGGTTATTTGCTCGGAGCTTATATTTCGCGAAAACAATGGGTAAGAAGTCATTTAAGAGTTTGTTTAGGTGGCGGAATTGTTGCTAGTGTAATTTTGCTGGTCGCTATGCCACTGACATTAAACAATCTTCTTTGGGCTTTGTTAAGACTGTTCTCCGGATTTTTTAGCGCCATTTTATTTGTTGTTGCCTCGAGTATTGCTTTAGGCCAAGGGCGAAGTGATCAGGCGGGATATCTTTACAGTGGAGTCGGCATTGGCATTGCATTTACCGGTATATTTGTCCCGCTGTTTGATTGCTTAGGCGGCTGGACATTTTCTTGGCAGGGATTGGCATTGGGCGCAAGCTTATTTGGAATTGCAGCATGGTATACTTTATCGAAAGTGACGTACTCTGAAGCTCGAGGGACAGGACAATCACAATCCCGCAATTGCTTTACAAGAGATTATCAGTGGTATGCTCTTCTGCTCAGTTACGGACTAGAAGGTATAGGTTATATTATAACAGCTACATTTATTGTGCAAATGATAAAATCAATGCCGGAACTCAGTCATATTGCCAATCAGAGTTGGGTGCTGATTGGCCTGGCGGCAGCCCCGTCGACATATCTTTGGGCACAGATTGCCAAAAAAACAAATATAAAAGTAAGTCTTATGCTGGCTTTCGGCATACAAGCGATAGGAATTCTTCTGCCGGTTATACTTCACAATCAATTAAGTGCATTAGCTGGAGGGGCGCTGTTTGGCGGGACTTTTATGGGCATAACCAGTCTTGCTATAACTTTGGCGCACGAGTTGCAGCCCAATGCCCAAATGCAAGCTCTTGGAGAATTGACGACCATATATGCCTTGGGCCAAATCATAGGGCCTATTGTCGCGGCATATCTTCAAAGCCATTTTAATATTTTAGCGCCTAGCATTTTTGCTGTTGTGGTTTTAATGCTTGCATTATTAGTCCTGATGACACTAAGAATAAAGAAGAAGTAGGGAACGCTAATGCCATATCTAAACCGTAAGTTTAGTTGTTATAGCGTAGGCTATGTCGTTTTAGAGGATCTGTGCCCTCGCTTTCAGCCGGCTTCTGATATTGCATTTACCGTAGATTTTTTATTAAATCAACAAAATTAGTTATCGCTGCCGTTGGTATTGTATCTTTTCTTTGTATCAGCATTGTTGTGCACATTCGTAGATGAGGCGGCAGTTCATAAGCGGCCAGAGCGCCTGATTGAAGCTTATCTTCTATAACTGACTTGGGCAAAAGGGAGATGCCAATACCCGCTGATACTCCTCCGATGATTGCCTCCAAAGAACCAAATTCAAATCGTCGGAACGGGATAAATGCAGTCTCCCGTAAATACTGCTCGAGCAATGAACGATAATAACAGCCAGGACGGAAAACTAATATTGTTCTGCTTTTTATAATCTCCAGGATGTCTTGGGGATGGTCTTTTTTCTCGGCAACCAGGACCATCTCTTCTTTAAAGCTTTCAGTTTCGATGATTTCAGGGTGGTTGATAGTCGTTCCGACAAAGGCCAGATCAAGTTCGTAATTCAGAACCTGATTGATTAAGTAATCAGTGGGGCCTGTTTGAAGTGACAGTTCGACCTGGTCATGTAACGAGTGATATTTTTTTAGCAGCGAAGGAAGACGAGTAGCAGCCGTTGTTTCCATAGCACCAATATGTAATAAGCCGCCGGGAACTTCGCTAGGATGCAATTGAGTATATAACTCTTCTATGAGTTGTGTGATTTTGAACCCTTGCTCCTGAAATATTTGACCCGAAGGAGTCAGCTGTACTCCCTTCGCATTACGATAAAACAGAGTTACCCTTAATTCTGCTTCCAATTTTCGGATGCGTGCCGTGACACTTGATTGCGCATACCCCAGAGCTTCCGCTGCTTGGGTCATGGAACCGTGTAATGCCACTTCACGGAATACTTTTATATCGTCTAAATCCATTGTATCAGCCTTTCTATAGATAAATCCGTTTTCTATATTGTATGATGATCGTTTATAATGATAGCCTTATGGTAGCATAAAAAGGTAGTGTTGGCTAGTTAGCGGTAAAATCAAAAAGGTCGGGATGAAGACTAATGCGAAAAGGCAGGTGTAGTAGTGTTGATGACACTAAAAATAAGAAGGGTGGTGAAAAATAATGCCATATGTAAACATTAAGATTACCAGAGAGGGAGCGACGGTTGAACAAAAAGCGCAATTGATTCAGGGGGTGACTCAACTCTTGGTAGATGTACTGGGAAAGAATCCAAAAACTACCGTTGTTGTGATTGATGAGGTTGATACTGACAATTGGGGAATTGGTGGGGAAACTGTTACTATATTACGGAAAAGAAAATAGATGATACTCTTAGATGTAACAGTGAAAAATAATTCTAATCCTTTGCGGAATGTAGTAGAGATTGCAAGCGTTTACGAATTGATAGAAGAGGCTTCCTGATTGGTTTTGATAACAAACAACGAAGGAGGAATATGTTTGCATTCTTTCATGCTTAGTTTTCAGGAGATCGATAAAACAAAGCGTATGGCAGCCGGCGGCAAGGGCGCCAACCTGGGGGAGCTATCCAGGATTGACGGGATACAGGTGCCGGATGGTTTTTGTGTTACTACCGAAGCGTATAAAAGAATCACTGACCAATCGCCTGCGTTTAACGTATTACTGGATGGGCAGATTTTGAGCCTCACGCGCATGGGCAGAAAAATCGAGGCACATTTTTTAGCTCTTCTATCGATGCTTGGGTACACTTAATCAGATCAAAAATGATTGTCAAAAAGTTATCATTTTTTACATGTTTCAAATACTCGAAGCCGAACAACTGGTACAAGCAGGTGTTATTCATGAAAAGGAAGATATTATCTCACTCTGGAAGAACTTCGCGAAGCCGTTCGCACAAATAAACTGGATTACCCGGGTTGCTTGGCCGGGCAGCAAGCAGAGCTTGCGACCAGGCAGATCATCCGCCAGCGAAAAGACGAGTACAAATACTATGAAAAACTAACTCCTCCCCGTGTTATTACGTCTGATGGTGAAATCATCGCAGGTGAGTATAAACGACAAAATCTCCCGGCCGAAGCTATTGCAGGGCTGCCTGTTTCTTCCGGAGTGATAGAGGGACGAGCGCGTGTCATCTTAAATATGGAAGATTCCGGTTTGGAAGACGGGGATATATTGGTCACCTCTTTTACTGACCCCAGCTGGACACCATTGTTTGTATCCATTAAAGGACTAGTTACCGAAGTTGGTGGACTGATGACTCATGGAGCGGTTATCGCCCGTGAATATGGCTTACCGGCAGTTGTCGGAGTAGAAAGTGCTACCAAGCTGATCAAGGATGGCCAACGAATTCGTGTGCATGGAACAGAAGGGTATGTAGAATCCTATAATGGAAACTGACTTTACGGGCTGTGGGACAATATGTTTTATGTTCCGCAGACAAAGAATAAAACATCAGGCTCTTAGGTCTGATGTTTTTGCTGTTTAAAAAGAATAAAGTTTAGAATACATCAAATAACGGCAATTTCAAATGATATCTCGCGATCTGCCTGTAGAAGTCTGTTTAAACAGGAATGTAAGCCGAGATTTAGTGTGTCTGTATTGTATATACGCCAAGAATTAAAAAAGTTACGCCCAGTATTCTGGCTGTATTTATGGTATGCGTCGTCCCGAGAATACCGAAATGATCAATGATAAGGGCAAAAAGAATCTGCCCCGCGATCATAAGACTGAACAAGTTAGCGAAACCAATTTTAGGAGAAGCAACAACAGTTGTGAGAATGTAGAATGCGCCTAGTAAGCCTCCGGTCCACATCCACCAGGTTGTTTGCATGACGTGATGAAGTGAGGGTGAATTCTGAAATCCTAATTTTACAGCAATCAGATAAGTAGCGAATAGGCCGACTGTACCGACAGCAAAGCTGACGGTAGACGTCAAAAGCGGACTGGCAAGAATTGATAATAATTTCCCATTAATAGCTGCCTGTGTGCTGATGGCTGTTCCTGATAGAAATGACAATAAATAATACATAAAGTTCATGACTCACACCTCATTTTTATAGTTAAGTGACCTTGTAAGTTAGCGGCACTTTTATTATAATAATTTTTAATATATAATAAAAATTGATATCCAATATAAATGGGTATAAGGTGTAGTTATATGACGATCAATTTAGAACTTTACCGTATCTTTTG
>NZ_AFGF01000090.1 GCF_000219125.1 Acetonema longum DSM 6540 | reverse complement strand
GATACTTGATAGTTGCAGGAACTTTTTTATATTTATATGGTAATTATCCATGGTGGTTATCCCCTCTACTTTTTGGGATATCATTTTACGCCTACTCGCCAGTCCCCCTGCGTCTCGTTAATTTTGAAGACACAACACCTAGTCTCATTCTCAAATATACAAATTTTTTCTGGTACGACACCGTTAATTAGATTCTCTTCCCATCTTTGTTTGACATCTAAGTCTAACGTCTTCCTATATTGAATCGCTAGCCTTTCATTGTTTTGTAGTAAGTTTTTTGTATTAGTATTAATCTTTTAATTATGTCATAAAATACATTCTTTCTGAGAAAATGCCACCTTCTGTTGCGATGCATCTTGCTAGCCGCTGAGCCGCCATATCAAAATGGAACTTGGGTGAAGGGCAGGGAACCGGCTCTAATTCAGATAGCATATTCGTTTTCTTATTTAATCTAATTCTTCCCTGATGCTGTTCATCTGGCCCAAACTTATAAACCACGGCATCCCCATCTTCATGCTCTTTAATCATCAAAACTATAGCTGCCATTTTCACACTCCTTTTACTATTCTGTTGGCGTCCATGGTGCGCTACGATTAATTTGTCGCATTATGTGCATTTCGATAGTCCGTCTTGAAAATTTTTTTTATTTTCTCATCGTCCTCTTGACGGGTAGCGCATCAAATTGGTTCAATTGCTCCGCTGTTTTTAAGATAAGGTGCCAAAAAGTGATCGTCCCCAGCGCCAACTATGGGCGGATAGCCTGATAATTGAAGAAAAATCTCCATTCCCATGATTCCTTTAGGTAAGCTTAAAACTTAGGTCTTTTTGCGACAAATCAATAGCCACTGCTAGTTGAATTTGACCAATCCTACTAAGCTTTCGCATATACTGTTCAAGTGATATTATTTCCACAACAGACTGTGTACTTACGTTATACCGGTCTAACTCAATTACAGCTATAACTTTCGCATCAATGAAAATTACATAAATATCTTCACTTTGTTCAGGTGTCCAACCAATAATATATGCCGTTTTCATGTCAGGAAAGTAGCTTCTCATTACATTCAATAGCCTTTGATTTTCTCTCTCTTGAAACAAAGCCTTGTGCGAATTAATCAACTGATTTCTAAAATCCTGTTCCGTTTTACTTCCAATAAACTTCATTTTATCACTCCCGATGCAGCTGTTATCGAATTACTATAAAAGAGGGGGATCGCCGGGACGGGTCTCTTATTATGCTCGCGCAATAACACCTTGACTGACCCCTGTCACTCTGACAATCTGGCTCGGCGATATCCCTGTTATATTTTTAATTGGCCGATGAATCTCTTTCTGCTTTTCTTTTGCTTTTCGGGGTATGATTATCATCTCTATTTTTGAAGATATCATTTTTACTGGTTACTCGTCAGTAGAACCGCCCCTTGAATCCGCAATGAAATATCCATAGCTTGTTTGCTTCTGATAACATAGCGTAGAGGAACTTCTTTATCAGAGACTATTCAATGGTTTTTGAACAGTCTCTGATAACAACATGTGAATTATTTTTGAGGAGCTGATCACTAGTGTTAGGTTTATTTATATCGTATAAAGGAAATTTTAGCAATGTTGTTGCATTAGTTGAAAAACTGATTGAGAGATCCCTGGTCATTACAAGGGATGAAATAGGAGAAAAATGTATTTTCCAATTATTTAATATTGAATTTGTTTTAATGGGTAACCATGAGTTAGAAGATGATTTTGGAATTGCATTTACAAATTATGAAATACATATTAACATGATCCCATTAAATTCAGGACAAGAAATCGATGGTTATATAAAAATGTTTAACTCTATATCGTTATATTTAGCTGATAAGATATCAAAGACGCTAAAAACTGAAATTATTGTAGTAGAAGATTTACAAGAAATTGTTTATAAGTCTAACAGGGGACAGGGTTATTGACAACAATAGACGCTAGGGGCCGATCACCTTTTGGCATATTGTTTTTGGACTGAAAAATAATATGCCAAAAGGTGATCGTCTCAGTGTCAAATTTTATACTGCAGTTAAATCTTGATTG
>NZ_AFGF01000089.1 GCF_000219125.1 Acetonema longum DSM 6540 | reverse complement strand
TAGAGTATACTCTAAGCTTCCGGGAACATTTATAAGGCTTGACTGCCTTTTTATTTATTCTCCTGTTTTGCAATAAATGAGCGTGAACCCTCATCGGTATTGTAAAATGCAATTTTTAAGTTCACTATGTTAAGATTCTTCTTTAATTCTTCGATCTGCCGAAGAATATCTTTACGGTGATTCTGCATTATTTCTTTCCGCAAATCAACTGATTCGGGTCCCTGCATGCATAGATCTATATATTGCCGGATCTCCTTGATTTGCATCCCTGTGTTTTTCAGGCAGCAAATCAGTTTTACCAAATCAAGATCTGTTTCGGAAAACTCTCTGTTCCCATTTTTACCCCGTGAAATAAAAGGTAAAAGTCCCTCTTTGTCGTAAAAACGGATCGTATATGGAGAAAGATCGCAAATCTTTGATATCTCGTTTATCGTATACATTGTAAATCTCCTTGAACATTTGTTAAAAATTCCTTGACTTAGATATAAGTCTAAGTGATACCATCAGTATAGGTCACACGGTAATAATTTTCAAGTCTAAAAAAGTAAAGTAAGGAGAATTTATTATGAGCGAAATTGTTAAAATTGCATTAGTAACAGGCGGGAGCCGCGGACTCGGAAAGAGTTCTGCACTGGCATTATCCCAAAAGGGAATGGATGTAATCATCACCTACAATAGCCAGAAGGACAAAGCGGACGCTGTCGTTCATGAAATTGAAGGCAACGGCCGTAAGGCTTTTGCCTTGAGGCTTGACGTGGGAGACGTATCATCACACAATGCCTTTGTCTCTCAAATATCGGAAGTACTGCAGAAAAAGTGGAATAAAAAATCTTTTGATTTCTTGATTAACAATGCGGGATTTGCCTATAACTCCGCGTTTGGCGAAACTAAGGAAGAACTGTTTGACAGAATGATGAATGTACACTTTAAAGGCGTATATTTTTTAACTCAAAGTCTTCTCCCCTACCTTGCCGACAACGGCAGAATTATTAATTTTTCTTCCGGCCTGGCACGTTTTACAACACCGGGATGGAGTGCTTATGCCTCAATGAAAGGCGCAGTGGAAGTGATGACACGGTATATGGCAAAAGAACTCGGTCCCAGGGGAATCCGTGTTAATACGGTGGCACCTGGAATTATTGATACCGACTTCCATCATGGCGCCCTGGATGCAGCACCGGGAATTAAAGAGAAGATCGGTACACAAATGGCGCTCGGCAGAATCGGGCAGCCGGAGGATATCGGAGGTGTTGTTGCTTCGCTTTGCAGCGATGAAACGGGTTGGATTACAGGAGAAAGAATCGAGACTTCCGGCGGCATGTTCCTGTAATCAAAACTGCTTATTACAGGCAAATAGAACAAATTACAAAAATTCCTGCAAATATCAAAACATTTGCAGGATTTTTGACTCATCGGGTCCTTTATTGTTTAATGTCCCGTAATACCGTTCCGGAAACCTGGCTTGTCTAAGTTTGGCGTCGCGGAAATCGCAGCCGGTGCAATCAGCGTTCTCAAAATCGGCGCCACTCAGGTCGGCGCCGCTGAAATTGCAGTTTTGCAAATTTGACCCTGAAAAATCCACCTGTTTTAAATTGGCCTCAGTAACGGGTGTCGCGGGGACGGAGTTGTTGACACCATTTACCGAGAGAAGATGAAGGAGAATCGGGAGTTACTCAAGGGATTAAAAGAAGAAGAACGTGTCAATAACCCGCATCCCCATGTCACCTGACAGGGGTTGTATTTTTAAAAAAACAACATCCCCGGCCCCTGTTTTACCCCTGTACCCGCCCCAGAAAACTTGCTGTGCTCTTGGGCGATAACCGCACCTGCTTTTTTCGCAAGTTCCATAACTTCATGCACCTCGGCCTCGCTTTTCACGTTGTAAGCCAGTGTAATTCCGGCGAACCCTGCGGCGATCTGCGGTGGGTTTTTCTCGTTAATATCTTCTGCAAGAAGCGTCAACGGATACAGTTCAAATTTTGTGCGGGACGGGGTTGTTGACAACTCGCTTATGCTTTTAAAACAATCCCTCTATTAATTCCCGTCAGTCTTTCATTTTGCCGAATGGATAAATGATGCCTCTCTTTGAGTATTCTTATATATGTATTTCTGTTTGAATATCAAGTTGCTGCAAATCTATTGCATTTTTTAAATGACACTCGTTGCACTTTTAGGGGGGGACTTGACAGGGCATCATTGGCATAGTGGAATTAGACCGCTTGCTATGGCAGGCGATCTAATTTGAAGGGCTTTTATTTCTTTTTGTCGAATGATGAAAAAACGTTGAGAAGGAGTATTTTCAATATGCAGGAACAGACTATTAAGGTTTGTGTGAAAACAGAGCTAAAAGATTATTATGCACTTGCAAGCGTAATTCGTGGCAAGTGGCAGATACCGACGAATATCATATTTAGCCTTGCAGCAATAATTGCAATACTTATTGGTCAATATTCATCGGCAAGTATCCTTATTATTCTTATTGTATGTAATCATCTTTGGACTAAATTGCAAGATAGGAAGATTTACGAGTCTAATAAAATAGGTCAAAAAGAAAGATGGTATACTATTTCAGAGAATGGCATTATAATTGCTAGCCTCGATGGTAATAGTACATCTTACGTAGAATGGACTGAGATGTATGGGGCCAGGCAAAA
>NZ_AFGF01000088.1 GCF_000219125.1 Acetonema longum DSM 6540 | reverse complement strand
ACGGGGACATTCATATCCTTCTTGCTTCATTATACCAAACGCTCAACGTTCGGGGGTTATCTATTCCCTGTTGGATAATCCTTCTGTACTATATCTTACAGGGACGGGGATATTGACATTCTATTAGGTTTTACAGAACATTTTCTCTATTAATTCAAGGAATGAATTCTGCCATAAGGAACACTTCCTGTGTCTAAGCGTTTTGTAATCATATATCACTTTCTTTTCCGAACGTTGAATTCCTGTTTTAGTCGATTTCTTCAGGACGTACTATATTTAACTCAGAAACTACATGTTAAAACGTGACCCTTTCAGCATATCCGAAGTCTTACTCTTGTTGTCAACAACCCCATCCCCTGACACTTTTAATCTCTTCCCACTTTTCTTTTGGTTGTCGGGCTTTTCAGAGTATGGTTATCACCTCTACTTTTGAGCTGCTCTTCAAGAGAACCGTCCCCTCGAGTCTTACCCTCGAGTCTTAAAAATGTGGCCCTTTCAGCATACTCGAAGTCTTAATCTTGTTGTCAACAACCCCTCATGAGACTGTCGTCTCATGAGGGGTTGTTTTCTCGTTATTAGCTATCTTCTGGTATGTTTTTTTATTTTATGTAAGTTGCTTCAGTGCAGCCTTGGCAGCATCATTGCCTTGTTGCGCAGATTTTTTTAGCCATTTAACAGCCTCCGTCCGGTCTTGACGTACATCCCAACCGTTAGCATAAGCCAGGCCCAGGTAATATTGGGCTTGAGCATTGCCTTTTTCTGCTGCGTCTTGTCTCCATACTACCGCTAGAGCATAATTGTCTATAACACTGAGGTTGTCTTGCACTATTTCTACTAACGCAAATTGCGCCAAGGCATAGCCTTTATTGGCAATGGGTTCCCATAGCTTAACTGCCTGCTTTGGGCTTTTATCGACGCCCTTGCCTTCATAGTAGGCAACGCCTAGGTGATACTGAGCTGCTGCATTCCCCTTTTCCATTGCCTTTTGATAAAATTTTATCGCAGTGGCATAATCTTTAGCAACGCCCTGGCCTTTATAGTAGGCTTGTCCCAGTCCCACATAGGCGGGAATATAGGCTTGTTCAGCCGATTTTTTCCAATAGGAAACCGCAGCCGCTTCGTCTTTGACAATTCCGTCGCCTGTGGAGAGGGCAACGCCGAGATAGTATTGCGCTACTTTATTGCCTTGAGCTGCGCCTTTTGTCCACCACATCACGGCTTTTTTACTATCCTTGGTTGTTCCTTGGCCCAGAAAGTAGGCAGTGCCCAGCATGGTTTGCGATTCCGGTTCTCCTTTTTCAGCGGCTTTTTGCCACCAGATTACGGCTTCGGCATGATTTTGGGGCACTCCCTCACCGCGATAATAGGCAAATGCCAAGTGATGCTGCGCTAACATTTGACCTTGATTGGCAGCTTTTAGCCACCATTGGATTGCTTGTGCCTGGTCTTTGGCAATTCCCTGTCCTTCATAGTAAGCAACTCCCAGCATGGTTTGAGCATCGGAGTCTCCTTTGTCGGCGGCCTTCCTCCACCATTTGAGGGCTTCTGCCTGGTCTTGATTTACACCATGCCCAAAATGATAAGCAAAGCCGACCATGGCAAGAGACGCCACGTTGCCTTGCCCGGCAGCTTGCTTCCACCATTTTACCGCTGCTGCAGGGTCTTTGGCTACGCCAATGCCGTTATAGTAGTGAATGCCCACTCTATGCTGTGCAGGGGCATATCCATTGTCAGCCGCTTTCCGGATCCAGGTAAAGGCTAAGGTTTGATCTTTTGTTACGCCTGTCCCACTATAGTAAGCCATACCGAGAAAGTATTGGGCAGCGGGGAATCCTTGGTCTGCGGACTTTTGCCACCAAGCCACTGCCTCAGCAGCATCTTTATTTACAACATACCCGCTAGAATAGGATACACCCAACATATGTTGAGCTTGCATACTTCCCTGATCAGCGGATTTTCTCCACCAGTATACCGCTTGCTTGGGGTTTTGCTCCACTCCATTGCCACTCATATAGGCAAATCCCAGCGCCGTTTGGGCTGCCGAATTTCCCTGATCGGCTGATTGTTTAAACCATTTTGCAGCTTCTTTATAGTCGCGCGGGACACCTTGTCCGAGATATAGGATATGACCCAACTGATATTGAGCTTGGGGGTCTCCTTTTGCAGCGGACTGACGCAGTTCTGCTATGGTAGCAGCCTGGGCCTGACCGGTGGGATTGCCTAGTATAAAGCCAAGAAGGAGTACGGTCAATACACTGGCGATGACCAGTCTAAAACCGGTTTTCCCTTGACCCTGAATGGAAGACACTTTATATCACTCCTTTATATATGGCACCATAGGTTTACCGCCGGTACTTACCTTTTCATGACCAGTGCCATCTAGACGAATGCGTTCCAGTTCCGACCATTCAGCGTAATAGTGGTGAAAATACATCCAGTCCCCGACTATATTGCCGGCAGTCGCTTGCGCTATTTTCCGTTTGTTATTACCGTTTGAGTCCATCATGTACAGTAAAAATTTTCTTCGAGGTTCCTCCACGCTGTAGTAAATATTTCCACCATGGACGGTAAAGTTAAAAACCATCTCATCGGTTACTTTATAATGTTCTGTACCATCCACTTTTATTTTATATAGAAATCCTTTGTCCGTCCAATCATAAACCCCTTGTCTTCCTGTGGAATAATACAACCACTTGTCGTCAATGATCATGGTTCCGACTTTGCCATTAAAAATTCGTTCTTTCCCGCTGCCATCTAGTTTTATTTTGGAGATACCACTGTTTGATGTATAGTAAACCCAGTCTTTAGTTACATTGAGATTTTGACAGTCTTCATCGACGAGTTTTGTTACTTCTGTTCCATCTGTTTTCATACGATAGATTTTATTAGCATCAGTTCTGCTAATATAGTAAATAAACTCTCCGATAACATTCAATTCTACTGATATATCATTATTTAACTGTGTTCGATTCGTACCATCGGTTCTAATTTTGTAAATTGGTCCGGAATGAAAGCCACGTACTCCACTAGTATACTTCCCATAATAAATCCATTCTCCTATCACATTAATATAGTGTGCGGAATCGTTGGATATCTTTTCCTTAACGCCACTGACTAAATTTTGACGATATAATGTTGCGCTATCTAGTTCATTACTTTGATCTTCATTGCGATAATACACCCAATCTCCTTGAATTGCCGCATACCCACCATTAGTAATATTCCCGTACGAATTCCCTTGATTAGCTACTACTTGATCTAATTGCGTCACCGTTTGACCACGTTTCACTGACAATGCACTCACGGTTTTTGATTTTTTAAATGATATTCCTTCGTAATGTGAAAATAAAGTAATAAGAAGAATTATTAAGAAGCATATTCGTATATATTTCATTTGCTTACCTCCCACTTTCAAATTTATCCCTTACTACAACTTTTTCCATCCACATCTACTCATTTAAGAAAATCAGGTATGTAGCTAAAGTCCCAATGCCAATGTTCCCTCCAATATGGTTTAAATCCAAATCGATATGCATTGTTCTTCAGCCATTGATGCTCCCGTGAACCATTATCAATCCAAAAATCAATGGCATTTCCCCAACCATGATTACTGCGGCCCGGCTCTGCTACCAAGTCTCGATCTCCACCTTTATCGGAATCGTATTTTATCTGAGTGGCAAGGTCGCGATAGCCTTCTGCCGATCCAGATGATTGAAAACCATTTATATTTAGCGTTGGGTCTTCATGTGCTGCAGCTTGTACCAAATAAGCCCAACAAACTGCTGTACTGGATGCTAAGGTTGCATCTTCCTCCTCTGCTGAGGGAATTCGAGTAAGCGTAGATACATCAAGTCGCCCATTAATCGTATAATCACGACTTATAGGATCCAATGGCGAGCCGGGTTCCAGGAGGAGATCTTGATATTTGATATCATTCACAACACAATACTTAAGTGCATCAATGGTCGCCTG
>NZ_AFGF01000087.1 GCF_000219125.1 Acetonema longum DSM 6540 | reverse complement strand
GCGCCGGTAGGTCCGGTATCGCCAGTGACACCCGTGGCTCCAGTGGATCCGGTATCACCAGTGACACCCGTGGTTCCGGTAGGTCCGGTGGGCCCAATTTCGACTATATCGTCTTCTACAACCACCAAGGTGCCTTTTAAAGGAACTTGCGTAGCAAAAAAGATAGTTGCGGTACTGATATTTTCCAATGACATCGTAACTGGGGCTGCAGCAACTTCAATAATTCCCACTCCATATACTTCGCCCGTCTTAATCGGGGAATTACCTTCCAGAAGATCTCCTTGTGATGAGGACAACGCAAAAGAGGTTCCATTGACCGAAGCCGACGATTGGGTTGCCAGCCACCAGTGTATGATATATCTGCCTGCCTCCTGAAGGGTAATGATACCAGTTGCTGAATCGTAGGTTATATTACCATCCAGGTAGACGATTGTATCGAAAAGCACGTTTGATCCGGTAGCTACCATCGTGGATGCACTTAAATCGATTTGAAGGGCTATATTGGCCATCGACATCCTCCTCTTATGATATTCCATAATAGAATATGTGTTTAGTTTTTATGTTGTTACCAGAGGGTGTCAAAGACCAGCTAATTAAAGTCAAGCCCTAATTTAAAAGTTTATTGACTCTGAAAGTAGGCCTAACAAGCAGGTCATCCTAATCTCGCAATGTCAAGGGGACGGAATTGTTGACAACCTGCACGTCTAGAGGTAATCGGTTAGAATATAAAACCCCAGACCAGTTGTGACATGGTTTGGGGTTTTATTGTCGGCCCCCCACTAATTGATAGGCAATATATTTTATTAATCCTACCGTTTTGGGGGTCTCTGGCACAGTTTGATAAGGAGAGATAGCTTTATTTTCTGCCCGCTACTTTATCATTCCTAGTTCCCTGCGTGAAATCAATATTAGGATTAAATGCAGGAGTTTTTTAAAAAAATCATCCTAATATTCGCCATGAATTTGAATTGTATTTGGTTTCAAGGTGAGCTCTGATCCAAATACTGAGACTGAAGTAGCAAATAGAAGGCCAGAAACTGTTGCTGTTTTCTTAATATATTAATATCTTTAGTATTTGTGCAAGAAATTACATGTTAGTTGGTATGGTAATTGCATTAAAAGATAAGCAGCTAAGTACTAGCAGGAGTATTCACTATGTACGATGCTGCACTTTTAAACTAAGTATTGGGAGGAGACTATTATGGCCACTATTAATCAGGAAAAATGCATCGGATGTAAAATCTGCCAGACCTACTGTACAGTAGATGCTATTATGGCCGATGGCAAGAAATGCTATATCGATCAAGACCGATGCACCGAATGTTATGTTTGTCTAAGGCAGAAAGTGTGTCCCAAAGGCGCTATTGAGCCAATTGAGTTAAATAATTTCTACAAACAATTCCAACATGTAATGAGTGATCCGGTTGAGAATCACGGAGTAACCGGCGTTACCGGCAGAGGAACAGAAGAAGTTAAAACTAACGATGTTTCGGGTAGGGTAATAAAAGGTGAAGTAGGCATCTGCATTGATATGGGACGCCCTGGCATGGGGGTTTACCTGCGCGATGCTGAAAAAGTGGCCATGGCCTGCGCCAAAGCCGGCGTAAAACTGGCTAATTCCGATCATACTCCGCTGGCGGCGCTTATGCCGGACTTAACCACTGGTAAATTGGTTGACGAATGTCATAATTATCATCTTCTTTCTGTAATTGTGGAGGGGAAGTGTCCCGAGGCAACCCTGCCTGACGTTTTAAAGGCCCTGAAGCAAGTTGAAAAAGAGATTGATACAGTGTTCTCACTGGGCCTCATTATTCGGGTGGACGAAAATGGACATACGCCGACGCTGGATTGTTTAGAGGATCTTGGAATTAATTACCCTCATCGCGGAAAAGTCAACGTAGGCTTGGGAAGACCCTTATCTCTTGCATAAAGCGCAATGAATCTAAACTTGGAGGGAACCATTATGACACATTCACTGCACAGATCGGGAGACATTGAATCCCAAAAGAAGGATTTCAACTGGTTCATGTATCAGACGAAAGGAGTCAATGATGTAAACATAAAACCCAAGGCGCTGGAATTTATTGCTGCTGCTGAAGCTGTAGGTTCAGAAAATTGGGGGGATGTAAAGACCGGACCTATTACTGGTTATAGCGTCGAAGAGATTAAAGAGCGCATTACCGATAAATCGCGTCTGCGTGGTGTGTTTACGCGCAGAGAGCAAGTAGTTGAATTCTTAAAGCGGATTAAAGCTAAAGATTTAGGACAGTCTGTCGTTATTACCGGTATCCTGAACGAAGTCATTCCAGCCTGCCGCGAGGCTGGAGTCACTCCGCACTCTGTCAATTACTCACTGGGAGTATGGGGCAAGAAGGATAATCTTCCCGACGATGTTACACTTTCCATCACGACAATGTGTGGACACCATATGATTCCGCCCAAGTTTGTCAAACACATTATCAAACAAGTGGAAGCTGGGCGTTTAACTCCGGAAGAAGGTTCGATCAAACTTGCTAATTTCTGCTACTGTGGTATTTTCAATCAAGTCCGGTGCTCGGACATCATCAAAGATAATATTAAAAAATAAATAATTTGCTGGCAATGGCAATGTAAGGGCAATGTAATCTTTGCGTTTTTTGTATGTATGTGGGCGGCTTGCTGAAGCTTATTCAGCGGTTGAAGAATTCTATCATGAGTTTTTCTGCGGCGGTCGGCTTCAGTAAGACGACCCAACAGTTTGAGAGGAGAGACAAAATGACTTTAGTAGCATTTTTAGGCTTCATGATGATCTGTCTGTTTATGTACCTGATCTTGAGCAAGCGTATGTCGGCGATGGTTGCGCTTATGTTGGTTCCGATAGTGTTTGGAATTGGCCTTGTTGTGATGGGTATGGCCGATCCGGCAAAAATGGGCGGATGGATGAAAGATGGTGTTTTACAAGCGGCGCCAACAGCGGTAATGCTTTGTTTCGCGATTCTGTATTTCGGTACGATGATTGATGCGGGATTATTTGACCCGCTGGTCAATGCTATTAAAAAAGTGGTTAAAGGTGATCCGCTACGGGTTGCTGTCGGTACCTGTATTTTGTCGGCGATAGTATCGCTTGACGGCGATGGCGCCACCACTTATCTGACAGTGTGCTCAGCCTTGCTGGCGGTGCATAAGAGTGTCGGTGTTCACCCGGCTATGCTGCCTACTCTCTGTGCTTTGCAAGTTGGCATAATGAACTTGTTGCCCTGGGGCGGACCAACCGGGCGGGTATTGGCTTCGCTTAATTTAACCAGCGAAGAAGTGTTTTTACCCCTAATACCCGGTATGGTAGTTGCTACCGTCGGGGTCCTGATTTTTGCTTATGTCTGGGGAATGCGTGAACGCAAGCGTCTCGGCTGGGTGAAATCAGTCAGTGCAACTGATGAATGTACGAATATCCCGGAAACTGCATCTACAGATACGCTAAAGCGGCCTCAGCTGTTTTGGTTTAACTTGGGCCTGACCACGGTTCTGTTATATTGTCTCATGACGGAAGTTTTGCCATTAATGCTTCTGTTCATGATTGGAACCGGCTTGGTGCTTGTGGTCAACTATCCTAAATTAGCGGATCAGCAAGAGCGCGTGAAAGAACACGCTTCCTCTGCACTGCCGGTTATTTCACTCATCTTTGCTGCCGGCATTATGATGGGGATTATGTCTGGCACCAAAATGGTGGATCAGATGGCACAGTCACTCATCGCCATGATCCCGTCTTCCATGGGGGCGCATATGGCATTGTTTACGGCGTTGCTCACTATTCCAGGCACTTTCTTCATGACGAATGACGCTTTTTACTTTGGAGTCCTTCCTGTTTTGTCTAAAGCGGCTTCCGCCTATGGTATTTCGACAGTTGAAATCGCTCGGGCATCATTGCTTGGACCGCCTCCGCATACCTTCAGCCCACTCACAGCCTCTACGTGGCTTTTGGTTGGAATGAGCGGCGTTAGTATGGCTGATTTGCAAAAGTATGGTTTAATACCGGCGATTATGATAACGCTTATCTTTATAGCTACCGCATTAGTCCTCGGATTGTTTCCTTTTTAACGTAAAATATATGAGAATTCGGATAAATTACCGATGTTGTTAAACCTCGGACAGACTGCCGACAAGTAATTGTTGGCAGTCTTTTTACTAGAGCAAGCAAAGACTGGAAAGGCTTATTAGCCATGTTCAGTAAGTTCGCCTGACAGGGGATAGCGTATAGAATTACTTATATGGTATCATCATGTTAGACAGAAGTTAATTGTCTGTCTCTTAAGGGATGGCCGATAAATTTGTTTTATGGAGTAATGATATGAAGAAGGCTGAAGTATGTTTTATTGGTCGAAATGAAGCCGTCTGCAGACTGCCAGCTCAGCAGCTTTCGCGATTCCTTGGACAATATATAAATGTTAAAGAATGGAGTTTAAACAACCTGGATGATTTGACTGGTGTCGTTGATAGTGATGTATATATCACCTCCTCTAAAGTGGTATATAATGTCGTTAAACCACACTTGCCGGAAAGGAAGACAATTTTTATTGCCGACCGGACAATTAATACTGAACATCTTGATCATCTGCTGGAGTTGGACCCAACCACTAAAGCCATTTTTGCGACTCACTCTAAAGAGACAGCTTTGATGGGTATCGAAATGGTCAAAAATTTTGGTATACACCATATAACGATGTATCCTTACTATCCGGGATGTCAAATGGAATTATCGAGCGAAATCAATACTGTAATTATTACAGGTTCCAGGAATCTTGTACCGCCATCTATACGCACGGTTATAGATTTGGGAGCAAAAGGACTGGATATTTCCACTTTTGCGCAACTGATTCATCATTTACATCTGCCTTTGCAAATTTTAAACAAAATATCAAATCAGTATATTCATGATATCATGGCGATCACGGTAAAGCGGCAGCAAATCGCTTCGTTAAACAGTGCATTGCTCAATACAGTCACCCAGGCAATTATAGCAGTAGATACAGAGGAAGAAGTTACCTTGCTGAATCCTGCAGCCGCAAAGTTATTGCAACTCCAGGAAAAAGAAGTGATAGGCCAAAAAATGACGAGGATTGCACCTGAAATTGATTTGAGATCCGTCATCCGGGAACGTCAGCTGCTGCGGCATGACTTTAAACAAATTGGTTCTAGTCATTATATTCTTGATGCCAATCCTATTATTGATACAACTGGTTTTGTTTCAGGGGCTGTCGCTACCATACGGCCTGTTTCGGAGGTCCAGGAGCTTGAGACGAAAGTAAGACGTGAATTGAGGCTGTCCGGTAACTTAGCCAAATACTCATTTAGCGATATTATCGGCGAGTCACCGGAATTAAAGAACGCTATTCAATTAGCGACACACTTTGCAAAGACGGAGTCCACGATATTGCTGGAGGGTGAAAGTGGAACGGGAAAAGAAATGTTCGCCCAAGCTATACACAATCTGTCACCGCGAAAGCATGGCGGCTTTGTGGCAATAAATTTTGCAGCATTACCGGAAAATCTCATTGAAAGTGAATTATTTGGCTATGATGAGGGGGCCTTCACTGGTGCTAAAAAGGGCGGAAAACCGGGCCTTTTTGAAGAAGCTCATAAAGGGACGATATTTCTGGATGAGATAGGTGATGCATCGCTGGAAGTGCAGAAAAGGCTGCTTCGCGTGCTGGAAGAACGAGAGGTCCGGCGGGTGGGAGGAAGGGCTGTAACGCCTGTTGATGTAAGGGTCGTAGCCGCAACGAATAAGAATTTAGTCCAATTGGTGGAGTCCGGTAAATTTCGTGGGGATTTATATTACCGACTGTGTACATTGCCCATTAATATTCCCTCCTTGGCGGCAAGAGGGGGCGATATAATAAAACTTATCGATTTTTTTAGCCGGAAATCGTATGGCTATCCTTTGCGGCTGCATTCCGAGCTTTCGGCTTTCTTGCAGCGATATAGCTGGCCAGGCAATATACGTGAACTTCAGAATATAGTTATATATTTATATAATGTTGTCGGCTGGAATGAGGCATCGATAGAACACTTGCCATCTTATATAACTGGCAAGGGGCCAAAAGCTCCTGTTGCGTTCTCTGATGTTCAAATCGAAAAGGATACTGACGGCTTTGTTCATGAACTGGAGATGCAGAATGTCCGCAAAGAGGTAGCTGCGATCCTGGCTGAAATAAAAAGTGCATGTGCGGTGGAGAAAAAAGGGTTGGGCAGGAATGCTCTGTTAAAAAGACTGGAATTGTTAAATTTAGGATGGTCTGAATATAAAGTCCGCCACTGGTTAAAAATCTTAATAAAAAATGGTTATCTGATTGCGGGTGCTACTAAGCAAGGCAATAAAGTTACTGAAAAAGGGAATGAACTGCTTCAAAGTCTCGATTCCTGGAAACATAGAGATGTATAATGCACTCCCTCCAATGTGATCATAAGTTGCTAACTATTAAGCATAAGCTATGCCTCGGGTAAGGATAGTTTGCTTTACCTGCTCCGATCATACGAGTACAGATTATAGTCAATAGTGCCAGTGAAGGTGCTTATTCACTTCCTCTAACGCTCTCTTATTTTCAGGCGATGTTTTAACTGTAAGCGCTTCGGCGTGATTGTCTAATAACCTGGATGTAATACGATAATCGCTTAGCGAACCTGGCCCGCCGATGCAACCGCCTTCGCAAGCCATACCCTCAAAGAAATTTGCATTAATTTTACCATCACGGATATTAGCAAGAGCTGTTTTGCAGTTTTCTAGACCGTCACACCGATGGGGCAAAATCTTTATGCCGGGATCCATTTCTTTCGCGGTATTTAATACAGCCGACAAGACACCGCCTGCCCGGGCAAAAATATTCCCATCATGAGATGCAGTACTTTCGTAGGTTCTTTCTTCAATTTCCGTAATGTTAATATTGGCGCCTTCAAATAAAGCTGCCAATTCTTCAAAACTAACGACATAATCGATAATCCCAGGATGTTTTATAATCTCTGACTTCTTTGCAATACAAGGCCCAATAAATACTATAACTGCATCCGGGTCATCATTCTTAATTACTTTACCTATCGCAATCATGGGTGATACAGTCGTAGAGACTTGATTTTTTATGTTCGGCATATGCTTTTCAATCATATCGACAAATGCCGGACAACATGAAGTGGTCATAAAACCAGGCTGTTCTATGGCCTTAGTTAAGAATTCCTTAGTCTCTTCTAATGCAATAATATCTGCCCCCATGGCGACTTCCAGAACGTTGTGGAATCCAATTTTCTGCAAAGCATTCATCACTTGAGATGTTTTTACCTTAACACCGAATTGGCCGACTATAGACGGGGCTACCACCGCATAAACGCGGCTGCCATTTTTCAAATGGTTTATCACTTGGACTAGCATTGAACGGTCGCTTATTGCTCCGAATGGACATCCTGCCTTACATGCACCACACTGAACGCATTTTTCGTAATTTATAACCGCCCTGCGGTCACTGCCGGCAGTAATTGCCTGTAGATTGCAGGATCGTTCGCAAGGCCGGCTGATTTCTATAATAGCGCCATACGAACATGAACGTTTGCAGAGACCGCATTCAGAGCATTTGGTCTTATCCATATATGCTTTATTTTGCACAACCATGATCGCTTTCTTCGCACAAGCGCTTATGCAGTTGTGAGCTACACAATTCCGGCAAGCGTCGGTCACAATAAATTTATCGATGGGGCATTTATCACAGGCCGCGGGTAAAACCTGCATAATAGGCATATTTGTTGATTTGCCTGATAAAGCGTTTTCCGCCGCCTCCTGCAGATTCGTACCAAGGGGTTGACTGAGTGCTATAGCGATTCTATCGTTAAGTACGGCTCGTTCCTTGTGAATGCAGCATCGATAGCGAGGGCCGTCTTCAGTGACAATCGATTTCGGTATTCCTGTAATATTTTCTTTTAAAGTTCCTTCCAATGCGTACTGGGCTGTTTTTGTTAAAATTTTACGGTGAATTTTCACGACATCAGTTACTTGTGGCATATTTTCTCCCGCTTTTATTAATTTTTTATTATCATAAATCAGCAACCATCTTCTCTTAAAAAGTCTAACGCAACTTCTGGAAATAGTGCGTAAGATAGCACATCTTCTATCAATGCATTGGGATATCCCTTATCGGCAAGATCTGCTGTTAAGGCAGCCATTTGCGGTGCAATATCATCAGCCGGCCGATGCTCAATTAATGGCTCATCACCAAGTATTGTCTCTCTTGTTGCCGGATCAATCGGTGCAGGGGTTCGCCCATATTTACCCCGGGCCAAGTCTTTTACCTCACGTGGCACGACCTTATATCTGCCCAGCATGACATTAAAGGCTGCCATTGATCCGGTAATCTGACTAGTAGGAGTCACAAGCGGGGGATACCCGAGTTCAGCGCGGACACGCGGCATTTCCTCCAGCAGTTCCGGATATTTGTCGGCCATGCCTTGCTCCTTTAACTGGTTAAGAAAATTGGACAGCATGCCGCCGGGAATCTGGTAAGTAAGTACTTTGGTATCGATATCGATTGCTGTATTGAGTTTAAAAGTTTCAGCCAATTCCTTTTTTACACCCCGGAAGTGATCCGCAATAGGGTATAGTTTTTCCTTGGCGATGCCCGTATCCCGCTCTGTTCCTTCCAAGGCAGCCACTACAGCCTCGGTAGCAGGCTGCGAAGTCCCCATCGAGAAAGGAGACAGAGCGCAGTCTACGATATCGACACCGGCTTCAATCGCTTTTAGATAAGTCATCGAAGCCATTCCGCTGGTGTAGTGAGTGTGCAGATGAATAGGCGCCGGTATGTTAGACTTTAATGTACGCACCAACTCAAATGCTGCATATGGCGCCAGCAATCCTGCCATATCTTTAATGCAAACTGAGTCTACACCCAGATTGACCAAATCTTTCGCTACTTTCAGAAAGCTGTCGATGTCGTGATACGGACTGATTGTATAAACGAAAGCTCCTTGAACGTGAGCCCCCGCTTCTTTGGCAGCACGGATGGAAACCTCTAAGTTGCGGACATCATTCAATGCGTCAAATATCCTTATGACACCTACGCCGTTATCAACTGCTCTGTTGATGAACTCTTTGACCACATCATCAGCGTAGTGATTATAGCCTAGAATATTCTGACCCCGAAGCAACATTTGAATTGGAGTTTTCCGGATATATTTTTTCAGTGTACGTAATCGATCCCATGGATTTTCGTTCAAGAATCGAAGACAACTGTCAAAAGTTGCTCCGCCCCAGGCCTCCAGCGCCCAAAACCCAGCATCATCTAATTGCTCTAAAACAGGAAGCATATCAGACGTTCTCATCCGTGTTGCTGCTAGAGATTGGTGTCCATCTCGCAATATAGTTTCGACAATTTTTAGTGGTTTGCTCATGTACGTGACTTCCTTTCACATAATTATTTGTCATGGTGCTGCTGAATTTGTTTGTACAATACTTGCTCGTTCGATTTTTACAATCTTCAACAACACTTGAGTAATGTAAAATGCAATTTTTATGCCAATATCCGAAATACTATCAGCAGGGTCTTAACCAAAAGACTATTTGATTATTAGGAGATTATTAGGATTTTTTTGGGCATTCTCATTATGATTAAATTCGGATGCCCGAGTCGGCAACTTAAATAATAGCGATAAAATACAAAGCTTTTAGTGTTTGTACTCAATGAAATCGGTGAGGTGGATTGTTTGTGAAAGTAAAATCCCACAAAATGCTCTTCAAGAGATTTTGCAGGATTTTATAGTTTGTTACAGAAGATGGGAATTATATCGATATTAGAATGAATAAAATATAACCAAAATAAAATACCCACAATATAAATTAAAGTCAATTGTACTTGATTGCTCCGCTATTCAAGCTTTATCTGCACCAGCATGATAAGCAAAACATCTGACTTTGGTTCTGGCTGCTCAGCGGACGGTAATAATATTATTATAAAAGCATTTGGGGAAAATCTACTTTATAGCTGTGGGAGGTAGTACATATGTCATTGGCGGGTAAAGTCCTTATTGCCCAAGGAGGAGGTCCTACTGCGGTTATTAATCAGACATTAGTCGGCATTGTCCTGGAAGCGAGAAAATTTCCCCAGGTTACCAAAGTATATGGAGCGATTAAAGGGGTGGAGGGTCTGCTTAATGAGGATTTTCTCGACCTTACTCAGGAGACGACGCACAATTTGGAGCAAGTCGCACTGACGCCTTCTTCTGCGCTATTGTCAACACGGGTAAAGCCTGACAGCAAATATTGCCATGAAATATTTAAGGTGCTAAAGGCTCATGATGTACGCTATTTCTTTTATATTGGGGGAAATGATTCGGCAGATACCGTACGTATTGTAAATGAAGAGGCAAAAATGGCAAAATATGATCTTCGTGCTATTCATGTCCCGAAGACTATTGACAATGATTTGGTGCTTAATGACCATACCCCGGGCTATGGATCGGCAGCAAGGTTTGTTGCTCAGGCGTTTACAGGTATTAATCTTGACACCCGGGCTCTCTCAGGAGTCTACCTGGGAATAGTCATGGGGCGTAATGCAGGTTTTCTTACCGCGGCTTCAGCAATTGCTCAGAAATATCCGGACGATGGTCCGCACCTGATATATCTCCCGGAACGAAAATTTAATACTGACAAATTCCTGGGCGACGTTAAGAGGATCTATGATCGGCTGGGGAGGTGTGTGGTAGCTGTATCAGAGGGGATAAAGGATGATTCCGGCATACCGATTCTAGCTTCTTTACTCAAGGATATCGACATAGATTCACACGGTAATTTAACACTTTCCGGAACGGGAGCCCTGGGAGATTTGCTGGCCCAAGAAGTTAAGGGAAAATTGGGGATATCCAGAGTTCGCAGTGATACGTTTGGTTACCTGCAGAGGTCGTTTTTAGGCTGTGTTTCCGATGTTGACCAGCAAGAAGCCCGGGAAGCTGGGGAACGAGCAGTTCAAATGGCGATGTGGCAAGACTTAGATGGGTCTGTTACTATAAACCGTACTGGATTTTACTCAGTCGATTATCGATTGGTGAAGCTGGAAGAGGTAGCGGGTAAAACAAAACTTATGCCTGACGAGTACATCAATGAGGATAGCAATCACGTCACCGACGCTTTCAAGTATTACGTGCGGCCTTTATTGGGATCTGGACTGCAGTCACCTGCACTGTTGAGGGCGCCGAAAGTGACCAAAATATTGCGAGGCGAGTAAAATAGATTTTCAATAAGGAGCAGTAAATGAATAATATAAATCAAAATAACGTACCCACAATCAAATTGAAGTCAATTGTACTTGATTGTCCCTATATCCAAGCTTTGTCTGATTTTTATATCCGGATGCTTGGCTGGGAAAAAGATATTGTAGAGGAAGAGGATTTTCTAGCCATCCATTCTCCGCTGGGCGGTGTTAAGATCGCCTTTCAAACCAACACTGACTACGTTCCGCCTGTCTGGCCGGAAGAGCCAAATGCGCAGCAGCAGATGCTACACATCGACTTTGCGGTAGAAAGTAAGGAAGATATGGAACTTGCTGTGAAACACGCAATTTCATGTGGCGCAACAAAAGCAGACACCCAGTATTGCGACGAGTGGACGGTCATGCTTGACCCTGTGGGGCATCCGTTTTGTTTTGTCGTTTGGTGATATTTATATTCACGTCATCAGCGGCGTTAGCGCCATCGTATTCCGCACGTTTGCAACGGCCGGTGTATGGCGCGTTTTTTATTTTAGAAAATAGTTTGAATAATGAGGAATTTCCGAAAATATGCTGAAGCTAGATTTTAAATCTAAAATTTAGTTCTCTTGCAGATAATTATTGCATATCTACTATTATATGGGAATCATTGGGGGTTCGCGCAATTGGACACGATGTACTATCAATCCCAGACACTGGTTGATGTAGCGTATAAAGCGCTGAAAAAAGACATTACCGAGAAGGTTCTTCTTCCCGGACAAAAAGTAATTATCAGAGAACTGCATGAGCGGTATGGCATCAGCGAAACGCCGATCAAGCAGGCGCTAAACAGATTGATTACCGAAGGTCTGGTCGAGAGCATTCCCCGCAGAGGCGTTAAAGTGCGGGAATTGAAATGGGAGGACATTGAAGAATTATTCGACATACGGTTAATGATAGAAATGAATTATGTGAAACAAATCCTGCAAAATTTTAAAAAAGACCTCGGCATTCAACAAAAGTTTACGGCAAACCTGCGTGAACACATGGAGATTGTTGAAAACGCTGTTGATCTTAACGATTACTTCCGCAATTATTATTTAGACCAGGAGTTTCATCAGCTGTTCGTCAAGTCTTCGGGCTGCAAGCGGATTATGCAGATATACAACCATTTAGGCACTCATGATTACGCATATCACATTTACCGCCGCCAGACAAGAGAGGAGACCATTGCCGGCGTCAAAGAGCATGAGGCCATCTATAACGCTCTTGTATCCCAGGACGAGGCTGAATTGCGCCGTTGCGTGGAAGTTCATATCATTAACGCCAAAAATAAAATCAATAAAAACCTGGCAAAGGGCCAGCCTTTATAGTTTCAATGAAAGTGGACGGGTAGATAATTATTCGAGGAGGTAGTTTTTGGTGAAAAATTCCAGGAAGCTTCTGAGTGTTTTGCTGATCATGGTTATGATGTCATTGATTTTAGCGGCTTGCGGCAAGACGGAAACTGCTAAAACGAAATCTCCCAAACAAAAATACGTTCTGAAGTTCAATCACGTGTTATCCGATTCGGAACCCTTTCATAAGGGATTCCTGAACTGGGGCAAACGGGTTAAAGAGAGGACGAACGGCGGGCTTGAGATTCAGGTATTCCACAGCGCTCAGCTTGGCGTGGAAGAAGATATTATCGAGCAGATCAGGCAAGGGGCCAACATCGGCCAAAATACCGATTCGGCGCGTCTGGGCATGTATGTCCCGGCGATTGCGGTGATGAACGCGCCATACTTTGTCGACAGCATTGACGAAGTCGCCAAACTCAGGGAACTGGCCACCGTTAAAGCCTGGCAGAAAGAACTGGAAGACAAACACGGCATCAAGATCCTGTCCTTTACCTGGGTGCAGGGGCTGCGGCACATGGTGACCAACAAGCCGATTAAAACCCCGGATGATCTGAAGGGACTGCGTATCCGGACGCCCGGCGTGCCCATCTGGCAGGAGTCCATCCGTTCCATCGGCGCCTCGCCGGTCGCTCTTCCGTTTGGAGAAGTGTATATCGCCATGGAGCAGAAAGCCATCGACGGCGCTGATCTCGTTTACCGCAACGTGACGGGCGCCAAGCTGTTTGAAGTGGCGAAATATATGAGCGAGACCAATCATATTCTGTTGATCAACTTCGAGGTGATCAGCAAAAAGTTTTTTGACAGCCTGCCGCCCGAGTATCAGCAAATACTTGTGGAAGAGTGCGATAAAGCCGGTCTTGAGGCCTCGCGGGAAATGGAGAAGGAAGTGGAACCCCTTAGGAAGCAGCTGGCGGAAAAAGGCATGACCATCGTGCAGGATGTTGACGCCGCCGCCTTCAGGAAAGCCGGTGAGGGAGCGTACAATGTTCTAAAGCTTACGGAAGTAAGGGATCAGCTTTATAAGGAAATGGGCAAAAAATAACCGATAAGAAGCTGCTATTCCGGCTCTCCCGGGCGGGGGGCCGGAATAACCGGCGGCAAAGACCGGATGACGGTAAAAGCGGGGGAATAAAGCAATGAGAAGATTCTACCAGTATGTCTGCGCTGCGGAGATGCATATTGCCAAATGGGCTCTGGCTGTTCTTACTGTGCTGGTGATTGCGGCGGCGGTGATGAGGAGTATTGGCATGCCGATCGTATGGGCGATTGATGCCGCCACCTTCCTATTCGCCTGGTGCGTTTTTCTGGGCGGCGATATCGCCATGAGAAACGACAGGCTGGTCTGCATTGATGTGCTTACTTGCAGATTGCCCAAAAAGTACCAGCATTACCTTAAAATCATCAACTACTCCATTATCGTCGTTTTCCTGGCGTCGTTGATTGCTCATGGCGTGAAGCTTGCTTATACTACCCGGCTGAGAACCTTTCAGGGGATTCCGGATGTCAGCTACACCTGGGTCACCATCGCGGTGCCGTTGGGCTGCCTGCTGATGTTGATCACGGCCATCCTGAAGATCAGGAATCTAATACAAAACGGCTATGAAAATATGCCGGATGGCGAATGCGGCTGCCCTAAAGAATTGATGTGATTTCTTGGCAATTCAGATAGTCATCATGGCGGTGAATTGGTATCAAGGGGGATTGCTAAAATGACGGAAGTCTTTATTGCATTTTTTTTGTTCATGCTGATGGGCATGCCGGTGGCTTTCGCTATCGGGATTTCCGGCATGATGTTTTTTATGCAGCAGCCGACTTTGCCATCGACTATCCCGGCCCAGTTGGTGCTCACCCAGACGCAGAGCTTTATGCTGCTGGCTATTCCGCTGTTTGTTTTTGCGGGCAACTTGTTGAATGAAACCGGCATAACCCATCGCCTGATGCGGCTTTCGTCAATGCTGGCAGGTCATCTGCGCGCCGGCCTGGCCCAGGTCAACATGGTGTTGGCAGCCACACTGGGCGGCATCACGAGTTCCGCCATTGCCGACGCCACCATGCTTGGCCGGGTCTTGGGGCCGGGTATGCTCGAAAAAGGTTATTCCCGGGGCTTCTGCGCGGGCGTTATCGCCTTCAGTTCCTTAATTACCACTATGATTCCGCCCGGCATAGGACTGGTTTTATACGGCAGTATCGGCGAAGTGTCGATTGGGCGCCTGTTTGCCGCCGGTCTGGTTCCCGGCCTATTGATGACTGTATTGTATATGGTGGCGATAGAAATTACCGCCAGGAAACAGGGCTATGAGCCTGAGCGGACAGAACGGATCACTCTCAAAGAATTGGTGACGACTTCGCTGGATTGCATCTGGGCCTTTTTGTTTCCTGTTCTTTTGATCGTAGGGTTGCGGTTCGGCTTGTTCACGCCTTCGGAGGCGGGCGCTTTTGCGGTGGCATACGCGGTTACCATTGGCGTGTTTGTGTACCGGGAATTTACCTGGGAAAAATTCGTCAGGACGCTGGAAGATACCGTTGTGGATATCGGGATGGTCATGCTGCTGATTTCCCTGTCGGCTATTTTCAGTTATGGCCTGACCTGGGAACAGCTGCCCCAGGCTTTTGCCGAGTTAATTGTGGGCATTTCCGGTGATCCCTGGTTGGTCATGCTGATCATTGTCGCTATGCTGTTAGTCGTAGGCATGTTTATGGATTCCACCGTCCTGATCCTGCTGCTTACCGCCATATTGATCCCGATTGCCAGAGCGGTGGGCATAGACTTGGTCCATTTCGGCATTGTGATGGTGCTTACGCTCACCATTGGTCTGCTGACACCGCCGGTTGGAGTGGTCATGTTCATCGTCTGCAGCATTTTTAACTGCTCAATCGTTGAGATGTACAGGGATTCATGGTGGTTATTGCTGGCAACCTTGATCGTGGTGCTTGGCTGCATCTTTTTTCCGCAAATCGTGTTATTTGTCCCGGATATGATCTTCGGCAAGCAATAGCACAGACAGTATAATGAATACAGAGGCTTTAGGCAGAGAGGAGATAACAATGCGTTTTACCGATAAAGTTGTTCTGGTTACCGGAGCGGGGGCGGGAATAGGCCGCGCTGCCGCCGGGCTTTTGGCCAGGGCAGGGGCCGCGGTGGTTGTCAACGGCATTTCCGGCAGCCGGGGAGAGGAAACCCTGAAGCTGGTAAAAGACGCCGGCGCCGCCGGCCTATTCGTGCAGGGCGATGTCTCAATCGCCGCCGACGCTGCGAGAATGGTCAGAGAGACGGTCGCCGCCTTCGGAAAAATTGATATATTGATTAATGTCGCCGGCATTGTGATCGGCGGCCGCGTTGACAATATGACGGAAGCGGATTTTGTAAGAACCATGGATGTCAATGTCAAAGGTACTTTCCTAACCTGCAAATACGCCGTGCCGGAGATGCAAAAGCAAGGCGGCGGCGTGATTGTGAATGTGTCATCGATCGCGGCCTTAAAAGGCATACCTGACAGAAGCGCCTATGCGGCGTCCAAAGGCGCGGTGGTGGCGCTTTCCAAAGCGATGGCGGCCGATTACATCAAGGACAATATCCGGGTTAACGTCGTCTGCCCTGGAACTACCGATACGCCGTCGCTGGAAGAGCGGATGCAGGCTTCCGCCGACCCGGCGGCAACCAAGGCGGCTTTTATTGCCAGGCAGCCGATGGGGCGTCTGGGAACGGCGGAAGAAATAGCGCAGGCTATTTTGTTTGCCTGCTGCGATGAAGCCGCGTTCATGACTGGCAGCGTAATTACGATTGATGGCGGAGCCACCGTTTAGCGGCTCGGCCGCAGGATCTTGAATATAAAAACGGCAAGGCCGCAGCAGTGCTGACCTTGCCGTTTTTTCGCGCGCTCAAAAAGAGGACGGGAGTATGATCCGTTCTCCCGCATTCTGGAATCGCGATTCCCTGTGGCCGCATTAACCCTTGGGACCGTATACTTCTGACCGCCGCCGCATCGGGATCGTGGTGTCAATGTGTCAATGAGACAGGGTTATTGACAACTCATCACCTTAGAAGCAAACAATCGGATTGAAGTCGTCGACAATCCCGTCCCGGTGGTACCCCGGAGAACCGTACCACTGGTGACGGCTAATTTTATTAAGTCTCAAGAAGTTGTTGGTTTATCAGCAATATCTTGAGGCTTATTTTAAGTTTGAATGTAAATTATAGTTTCTTCCATAAATAAATTATATAATTAAAATAAGTAACATTTTAATGGGACAGGGAGAACTGAATAGGCATTTTTCCAGGAAGGCCGGACAATGTACGTATCGACGCAGCAGTGCGAAGCACTGAAGAAGTCGAAAGATTTGATTTGCTGCAGAACTAAAAAATGATTTAATAAATTCACGGAAAGAGTTAAGGCGGGGGGACGGAGATGATGATAATACCTAACAAAAAGTTCCTTATCATAGTGCTGGGAGTAAGTATCGTATTTAATCTTCTTGGCGTCGGCGCGCCGGTATATGCGATTTCACTGTCGGGAGAAGAATTGTCAGTTCAGGGCGCAGATAAGAATGATGTTTTAAGCGTCAAGATTTCCCAACTCATGCAACGCGAACTGTCCATTGCCGATCTTGATGAAGAGTGGTACAACATGAAGCGTATGATGAAAATCCGTCTACCCAATATGCCGGTATGGGTAGATCAGCAGGTCCTTGTTGCCCATGGGGGAGCATTGTTTTTGATCGGCGCTGATGAGAAGCTGGAACGTGTTGAGCTTTTGGCCCGGACAAAGGATGAGGTATATATAAATCTTGCAAAATTCGCCGCTTATTGCAATGATGCGAAAATTACCGTTTGGAGCCAACAGCCCTACCGTTCTTTTCAGTTGACGGCGGTTGTCGAATGGGATGGCAGTGGGCTGAATGTGATAAGTGCAAAATACAGTGATCCATCACAAGAGTATTATGATAAGATGGCTGCGCTTCTCCAGGCTGGGCGACTTGAAGAAGCAATGGCGAATAAAGCGTATCCGTTCTATCCACAACAGTATGGCGGGTACTATAAAGTACCCCAGTTGGCTCTGCTGAAAGCCCATGAGTATGCCCTCGATAAATACCGGGCAGGGGATGCTACCTTCGCCGCTAAAGTTCTAAAATGGGGACTGGATCAATATCTGGAGGTACAGGTAGGAAGGCCGCTTATGGCTGACAAGCTGGATGGTTTAAAGAAACTTAATGAGCCGGGCAATTCGCGAGCGAAAGATTATAGAGTTGATTTAAACGAATTTATTAGCGCCCTTAACGATTATGCTTTTTTCCTGGCGGAAATAGGCCAGAACAGTGAAGCGGAAAGCTACCTGGAAAAAGTGGCGGAAATGGCGCCTGACCGCCTGGTGGTGTACATTAATTTGGGCGATGTATGCTGGAAGTTAGGCAAATATAAGGAGGCCAGAGAATATTACCGGCGGTACCTAGGTTTACTAGGAGATGTGAAAGCTGCCCCGCAGCGGGTTTTAGATCGTACTAATGGAGAATGACAGCTCGAGCGTAAAAGGGATAGATAGTTGGAAGGATACTACCATTTATCAGCAGAGTATGCTCTATTAAGGAAAAGAGGTAACGTATGACAGAATGCGGAAAAGCCATCATCGATTTTTTAGGTTGTGAATATGAGCTTTTTGAAAATGAAACCAGCGAAAATAATCTTATCAACCGTTGGGATGCACTGACTGAGTTAGGGAAGAGGGAAGGATTTTTCCCATTGTTGATTGTTTCTTCCGACACATTGGTTGAAAAATTGGAGTTTGTCTTTGACGATTTCGATGTAGAAAATACACCAGAAGGAATAGCCGCTTACCGGCAAAACGTGATTGCTGATTCCAAACGAGTTGATGTAACCACTTTTTTATCCGGACGTCTGGACGAATACCTGGAAATGCACACGGATGATAATATCTGGGGGGAGCTTCTCCCCTGTGAGCCGAATCACTGTTTTTACTGCCCTTTGGAAGGCGAGAAACTTCATTCGGAATTGATTATTGCAAAAGTGCCGGCGCAAAACCCTTGGGAACTTGCGGCATGGATTCCAATGGGCGGATTTAATGACTGTCCGTCCCCTGCCGAGCAGGTGGCTGTGTTCCGTCACTGGTATAAAAAATACGGGGCTGTTCCTTGTGTTGTAACCCATGATAATTGGGAGCTGGAATTAGCAAACCCGCCCCGAACGGATGAGGCTGCAGAAGAACTAGCAAAGGAGCATTTTGCTTTTTGCTATGATATAGTTATGCAAGCAGCCAGAGGATGGGATACGATTCGGGCAAGAGCCAGCACACTTAAAAACTCAACGACTTGGTATTTTTGGTGGGATTAAGGGGTTCTCTGTCCATAGCTCACCGCTAAATTTATGGAAATACTTGCTGTGAGGAGAAGATATGGTGAAAAACCAATTAGCTGTTATATTGCTTGTTTTAGGGTTAACTGTCCTTATTTTCAATAAGGATGTCTGGGCAGCCAAGACTCCTCCAATCAAGGAGTACAACGAAAATTTTGAAATTGACTATTCTGATCCAGGGCTCAGAGGAAGTCAGAGTGAAATGAATGAGGCAGCGTACAGAGAGTTTAAAAGAGCGGATGATAAATTAAACGAAATCTACGGGCAGATATTTGTCAAATATAAAAATAACAAATTGTTTTTGGACAAACTCACCAATGCGGAAATAGCTTGGATTAAGTATAGAGATGCCTATCTTGAATCTATATATTCGGAAAAAGATAAACACATTCATTACGGAAGCGTATTTCCTATTTACAACATTGAAGCGGCTAAATTGACTTGGGATAGAGTAAAGCAACTGAACCAGTGGTTGATTGATTATCCAGAAGGGATGGTCGGGTTAGGCAGCCGTGGAAAGATAGACGCTAATACGGCAAAAAGCAGTGAAATCACAGAGAAGACTTTAGCAATTGAAGCATATAAAAAAGTTCTGCAAAATAAAGCTGCTTTTTCCAGCGCTTTTTATCAAAGCCCGGAGAAAAAAGAGAAATCCTGCTATTTGCATGAATTTTTAGAGGCTGGAGCAAATTCTGGATATAAACTAACCCACTTTACCATGCTTGACATGGATGGAAACAAAATACCGGAAGTTGTTCTTTGATTTAGGTCCTAACTTTCGTGAAGTTCTATCTACATTATTATAACGGTGAAGTTTATGGCTATTTATTTAGTATTCGATCTTTGAATGGTTTAAAAACGGATGGGACATTTTTTGCTTCAGGCGGCGCAGCCAGAACTTCTTGCAGGAAAATGCGATTTTCAAAAAACACTTGTGAGTTTGATACATTAGGATATTCTGATGATAATAATGATACTGTTTTTATTTCATAAATGATGCACCCGTTACAGAGGAATCATTTCGTTCTTTCATGACTGAACAACGTGGAAAAGAAGAAACAGTTTGGCATGAATTTTCTCAAGAGAATATTGAAGCACTACTCTAAATCGTAGGACGAGTTGCGCAGAAGGGAGAAAACGCAGAGGACAGGGATGTTGTTTCGAAAAAGCGCAGGACGTTCTTTGTGTTTCTTTTTAAAGATAATGATATATTCTCTTGGCCAGGCGGGACTGGACTTTCATAGAGTCACTGAAAAATCCCTATTTTAATATGTCTCGCTTGAAACATTAATCCCTGTCCCTGCGTTTTCCGTTTTCCGAAAGAACCGTCCCTGCGAGTCCCCCTAAAAACCGGCGCCCATAGACCTTAATCCCTGAACTTCCCTGCTGCCTAATGTAAGCTGAACCCTATTGTTCAGCTCAACATCTTTTTGGATACTTCTCATGCCTGCAGCGGGAATCAGCAATTTGTTGTGACCGGCAACTGTAAGGTAGGAATTCCACGTATTTACAACATGCGGGTCACTCCCACCGCCGGATACGATAGCAACTACCCCCTCGTGGGAAATGACCTCCAGAAACTTTTCATCAAACATTGCATAGCCCTCCTGTGGTTATTGATTTGCCTCCAATTATAGTTTATAATTGGACCCAACAGAAGAGCCAGTTTTTAATGATTTATAGGATACAGTTGAAGGAAAGAGAATCAATGATGATTTTTATTAATCCCGATCTCAGCGTACCCTTATATATGCAAATTTATCAAGAAATTAAAAATAAGATCCTCTCAGGTGAGTTGCCTTCGGGTTACAGACTTCCCTCAACAAGGCTATTAGCCGCCACATTAGCCGTTGCACGGAATACAGTCGAAAGCGCATATCTTCAGCTAACCGTGGAAGGATACCTTGTCAGCAGGCCGGGCAGTGGATATATCGTACAAGAGATCTTGGATTTGAATGTTTTAAGCAACAGTGAACCCCGACAGAGGGATGGTAATACTGACGCGCTGAATTCAAACGATGACAAGCAAACATTCCCTTATGATTTCAAGTATGGACACCTAAATCCGGATGATTTCCCAATGACTCTGTGGAAAAAGTTATTAATCAGAGCATTGCACGAATTGACGGCGGATCGGTTGACAATGTATGGAGATCCAAAGGGGGAACAGGGGCTTCGGGATGTTATCTCCAGCTACCTGAAAAAATCCAGAGGTGTATTGTGTGAACCTGATCAAATCATTGTTTTCGCCGGTACTGCATACGGGCTATCGGTTTTAAGTCAGCTTTTGAAAGTCCATTTTCAGGATATTGCTTTGGAAGATCCGGGATATCCCATTGCAAGAGAAGTGTTTAAACAAAGTGGATTCAAAATAACAGCAATCGACGTTGAAAAAGATGGATTAAATATTTCACAACTGGAGAATAGCTCCGCCCGCATCGTTTATGTGACGCCGTCACATCAGTTTCCATGCGGAGTTATTATGCCTATTCAAAAAAGGTATCAACTACTGAATTGGGCGGAAAAAAGGGACGGAATCATTATTGAAGACGATTATGACAGTGAATTGCGGTATAAATCAAGACCGATTCCTTCCATTGCCAGCGTTGAACCCAATGCAAATGTCGTATATCTGGGAACTTTATCAAAGGTACTTTCCCCAAGTTTACGAATCAGTTATATCGTGCTCCCCAAGACACTCATGACGCTTTACGACTCGATGTATGGCTTATACCCTTGTTCTGTTTCAGTCATTGAACAAAAGGCGCTTGAAATATTTATGGATTCGGATCAATGGGAGAGCCACCTGAGAAAGATATGCGCTTCTAATAAAAAAAGACACGATATACTCATTCAAGCCGTTGCGGAAATATTGGGGGACCGTGTTAATATTCTTGGTGAAAATGCAGGCCTGCATATTTTGCTGGAATCCACAAAAGAAATCTCTGAGCAGGATATGATGGAAAGGGCAAAGCAAAAGGGTGTATTGGTTTACCCCGTTTCCCCTCTTTGGATAAATCGCAAAAATTATTCTAATAATATGGTGTTATTGGGTTTTGGAGATATATCTGAAACTGATATCCGAAACGGAATTAAACAAATACGCCAGGCGTGGGATTAATGGACGGTGCTTGAACTGCATCAGTTGGATTCCCGGAGAAAAAGTAAAGTCTATTTAGTTGACATTTCACACCCAGGAAATAAGCCGGTTTTAGCCGGCTTTTTCTATGCGGTGAAAAAAACATAGTTTGGCGAGTTTAAAAATGAACCTGACTGGAATGTAAGGAGATGAGCGCACTAAAAGAGCGAGGCGCGCGACTCGCCGGAGAGATGCGCCAAAACAAAGAAACAAGGAGAGTGAATCAACTATGGCAGTATCTAAAGTTCCCCAATCCAGCCGGGTGGGGATCAGAGTCCAGACCGGCGTCAGCACCACCGGCGCCCCGGTGTACCGCGTCCGCAACCTGCAAAACGTGAAAGCCGCCGCCTTAGACGGGGACGTTTATGCCGTGGCCCAGGCCATGGCTGGGCTGCAGCAGCACGCAGTCGTTTCCATCAGCCGCGTGGACGAAGCCAATCTGATCAACGAATAAGGGACCTATGAAAACCCCAATAGCACGATTCATCTGGAAAGGAGGAATGCTCTATGAACAGAACGCTCGAAATGGTCTTCCGGGCTGCCAATGGCCGGGAAGTGACCATCAGTCTGGCCGATCCCCTGGAAAACCTGACTCTGGCCGATGTGACCACCGTTATGGAAGACATCATCGCCCGCAACATCTTCATCACCACCGGCGGCGAGCTCCGGGATATTGTGGACGCACGGATCCGGACCCGCGAAACCGTCTCTTTAGCCTAATCGGATAGTTCCGGCAGTAAAACACGAAATACGGCAGTAAAATAACAGCATCGATGCAAGGCGAACTCGCTGGGGCCCCAGTGGGTTCACCTTTTTCTGCATGAAACGGCCATTTAACTGTTCAATTTTGTGTTCAATTTTTCAACTTAGGGTGATGCGGTTATTGTTGGTAGAGCAGATTTATCGAATGGTGAAGATTGAGAGGGGGAACCGTATCATAATTAACGGCGAAAAGTGGTTGAAGTTCCTGCGAATTTTTTGAAAATTTGCAGGAACTCGAATGGTAATTTATTTAATTAATATGGATATGGAGTATATATATAACACGATTTCGAATTATATATTGGGGAAAATTTATTTTTGGGTATTAAGGGATATCTGGAGTATAGTTGTGATAATATAAACTCTACAGGAATTTTTAATTATTGAACGAATTAAACCTTGAGATAGACATATCCTTGGAGGTATAAAATTTGACTAACCTAGTATGTATAGATATTTTCGCTGGTGCAGGAGGTTTGGCACTAGGTTTTCATAAAGCTAATATTATGGGGCTTTTTGCTATTGAAAAAGATCCAATGGCTTTTGAGACTTTATCAGCTAATTTTTTAGAAGATAACGCTCCTTATCACAATTTTTCCCAATGGCCGGAATGGCTTCAAAAGAAAAGCTTTGACATAAATGAAATCTTAGGGAACTTAGTCTTACGCAGACATCTATTAGACTTGCAAGGAAAGATAGATATTGTATGTGGTGGACCGCCCTGTCAAGGATTTTCGGTTGGTGGTATGCGAGATGGTAACGATTCACGTAACAATTTACCTATTAAGTATTTAGAATTTGTATCACTAGTAAAACCACGTGTCATTATTTTTGAAAATGTTGATGGAATGGCAAGACCATTTTTATCTAAACCAAGCTCGTTCAAGGGGGCTTTTCTCGATTGGTTAGTTAACAAATTAGGTGAATTAGGATATGTAGCCGCATATAAAATTATAGACGCAAGTAAATTTGGTGTTCCTCAGATAAGAAAGCGTCTGATCATATTTGGCGTACAAAAAGAGCTCTTGGATGGGTCGAAGACTGTTAGTGAATTCTTTGATCTGATGGAAGAGTTAAGACCAGAATTTCTAAAAGAAAAGGGATTAAGCTTGGAACATCCCGTAACTGTTTTTGAAGCCCTTGAGGATTTGAATAATGCTAATAGAATACCGTGCCCTGACTCTTCCAAGTTTTTATCCACAACATACAAAACACCCCAATCCGTATTTTCAGCTTTAATGAGAACTGGTATACCTGACTTAACGGTACCTGATTCACATAGGTTTAGTTTTCATGGTAATAAGACCATTGAATTTTACAAAATGGTTCATGAAAAACAAATGTATGGAAGGCTACCCAAGTCTGTTTTGATTGAATATGGGACTAAAAAAGACAAAAAGGTTTTGCTTGACCCTGGGATGCCAGCATCTACTATTACTACACATCCTGATGAGTTTGTCCATTATAGTGAGCCACGTATTATAACCGTTCGAGAGATGGCAAGATTACAATCTTTCCCCGATAATTTTGTATTTAGAGGGCGCTACACTATTAATGGACCGCGACGTAGATTTGATGTCGCTCGGTGTTCCCAAGTAGGTAATGCTGTTCCCCCTATGCTAGCAGAAGCTATTGGGCGAACAGTTAAGAAATATTTAAATTTATTATCGAGGTGAGAAAAGTGTTATTGTTACCTCTGCTGGACCATGATTCGTCACGAGTAAAGCTTCCTGTAGAAAGGTGGCTCTCGACTTTTAAGAGTTTGCAGCATACTTTTTTATCAGAAGTTGGACAAATGGACATGGCAGGGGAACTATCTACTTATGTAGATATCTATAGTCCAGACATAACCCTGCAAGATAATACTCATAATAATTTTGGTAGTATATTTATCCGGATTTGGGCTATTGGAAGTCCTGCGAAAATTGTGTTTGGCATTTATTTAGGTGCGAAAGTATCTAAATCGCAAGAAGAGATACGACGTGGTGTTGGGTATGCACGGCGGCGCCTTAAGGATATTTTGAATGATATTGAAACAAAGGGATTTTCCTATCATCCCTGGACCGACAGGCAACTACCTTGGCTTAATACAGAAAAATCAAAAAGAGGAGTAGTACGTCAGCTTGACCAATATATATCCTTTAAATTAGTCGAAGAAACTAATGATACAGATGCTGCTATTCATAAAGATCTAAATACTTTAGTTTACGCACTAGACACTTCAATTGATAGCTTGGCTCCATTAGATATTTTTCAACAAGAACTAGTATTGAATTTTTTTCTTGGCAGGAATCCAGAAGAACGATTGACAACCAATTTTCAGGCAAAAAAGCCCGAAGAAGTTGAAGAAGCTGTTGATGCTTATGAAGAGGAACTTCTAGGCTTTGAATATGAAGAACAGATACCGGATACTGAAGAGTCTCCTGAAAAGCCTTTTGATGCGGATAAAATTCGCATTGAACAACGTATGTTATCTTTGAAATATATAAAAGAACTGTTGGATGTACATAAACTTGAGCTTTCTCCTGGTTTTCAGAGGAATAGGGTTTGGAAAGATAATCGACAAAAATCTTTGTTAATCGAATCTTTGATGCTCCGAATCCCTATCCCTGCTTTCTATTTTTACGAAGACGAGAATTCAAATCTTTACGTTATTGATGGTTTACAGCGGTTATCTACAATTCAAGACTATCTAGATAATAAATTTAGGTTGACAGGGTTGCAATACCTTGGTGAAGCGGTTAATAAAAAAATGTTTTCTGAACTCTCCGATAAATATGTGAGCAGAATATATCAAACTCAGCTAAACGTAAATATCATTGATGCTAGAACTCCATCTCAAGTTAAATACGACATATTTCGTCGTATAAACACCGGTGGAATATCTTTAAATGCACAAGAAGTACGTAATTCTATAGCAAAAACTAAAGTACGGCAACTATTAAAATCATTATCTACTTCAACTGAATTTTTTAAAGCAACAGGTGGTGGAGTAAATGATCTTAGAATGGGTGCACAAGAACTAGTGTTAAGGTTTATAGCCTTTTATAGAATATTTGATTTTTCAACTGGAGAAGTTAATTATTCAAGAGGTGACCTAGAACAACATTTGGATGAAACTTTTGATCTTCTAAATAAAGCAACTGATAGTGAATTACATATATATGAAAAGGCATTTTTAAAGGCTATGAATAGTGCATATGCGTTATTTGGTAACTATGCTTTCAGAAGCTGTCGCCCTAATGACTTAAGAGATGGGGCTAGAAGAAAATTACTTAATAAATCACTCTTCACTACATGGAGTGTGATCCTTGCGCATAGTAACTTGAGTGAAAATACTTTACTAGGTTTACGCAAAAAAACAGTACGGCTCTTGGCAAATGAAATCGAAATGAACGAAGCATACTCGAAAGCACTTTCGATTGGAACAAGTGCTACAAGTCAAGTTAAAACTAATTTTAGAATCGCGTTTAAGTTGCTGAAAGGGGTACTGGAGGATGATTAATAAACTTGTTATAAAAAACTTTAAATGTTTTGGTAATCAAGTGTTAGATTTTTCTCCCTTGACTGTTTTAGCTGGCGGTAACGGAGCGGGAAAATCTAGTGTAATTCAATCGTTGCTACTTTTAAAGAGGTCACAGGAAATCGCAAATCTGAATCTAACGAATATAGAATTGAATGGACCGTACTGTTTAGAGCTTGGACGAGCAAGCGCGGTAAAGTCTAGTTTTGATGGTTCGAATTTAGTTCGCTTAGGTATTGCTTCCAACGATGGTAGCGAACAATCATTCACATATAGAATTAATGAAGATCTTACCCCACTTACGTTAGAAATCATTGCCACAGAACGAAATAATGAAAAAAAATGGAACCATTTTCGATATTTAAATGCCGAAAGAATTGGTCCTAGAAAATCTCAATTGATGCAAGCTACGACGGATCTTGATGTAGGATACAAAGGGGAGTTTACCTATTTCGTACTTTCTCATGCTGATACATTAAATAGGGTTTTACCCCCGGAACTAATGAGTCAACCACATTCTGGACGGTTTTCTGCGCAAGTAGAGGCTTGGCTCCAGACCATTATTCCAAGAATAGAGTTGAAGTCAGAAGTCTTCCATGACATTAATGTAGCTACTATTAAATTTAGAAGTGGTGATTCTGGAACGGATTTCTATATGCCACCTGCTACAGGGTTTGGTATCACCTACGTTTTACCTATCGTCGTTGCTGGATTATTAGCCTCTACTGAACCAGGATGTATTTTTATTGTCGAAAATCCAGAAGCGCATCTTCATCCTTTTGGTCAGTCGTCTATTGGCAAGTTTCTTGCTTTACTTTCATTTTACAGTGAAACCCAAATTATTATAGAGACTCATAGTGAACACGTAATTAATGGTATTCGCTTACAAAGTGCTTTTTTAAATAACACAGATAATTTGATTATTAACTTTTTTTCCCATGAGGAAGGGGTGATCAATCCTAAAATTATTAATGTGAATAAGTATGGAGAATTATCTTCTTGGCCTAAAGGTTTTCTAGATCAGGAGAAAATAGATTTGCGCCAGCTTTTGGAGTTTAAGCGGAATGTATAAATTTAAATTAACTTATTTTCTTTGGGTAGATTCTTTCTCCCATTCGGCTAATTCTGGTCCAGAAGCCTTAGTTGATTGTGTTGCAAGGTTTCATGATGTGCTTGAATTATGTAGAAGGTTTGGTGAAATAATTGGAGTTCCTATGTCCTGGTATGAGAAGGAGATTATTGCCGGAGTCTCAATAGCTAACTGGCTTTTCTCCAATGAATATGAATGCGATGAAAGAAGGCTTGTTGAAGTAATAGCTAGGGAACTGACAACTATAGATGAAGATACCTATATAGAGGGTATTAATAGCTTAACAATTAATAATAATAATTCGCGTATTGGGATTATTGGTTTCTATCGCTACTTGCAACATAACTATATATATCCGTCTATAATCTTGGAAGTTAGGGACTGGTTTGCAGCACGAAGATATTACTTAGAATATTCGGATTCGTTAAATGATTTTATAGATGGTTTCGAGACATGTTTTCCTAAGTTGTATTTTAATCTGCACATATCAAGCACGATGAAGGTTTTTAGGCCGTTACGCCAATTTACCAATGAAATTATCAAACACTTGTCGGCACTTAATGACTACGGTCAATCTTTATTCACTCAATATGCCTCTTCAGGGCAAGTCATCGTTCTAAGCTATTTAGGTGCAACTTGTGGGATTGAGTGCTCGATTCAAGGTGATCCGGCATATGAAAAGGAAAATTTAACTTTTTCATTTATTAACGATAGGGGAATAAAAGAGGATATTGTATGCGCTCCACATACCAAATTATTTGCTAGCCATTCAAAATACCGTATTTATTTTAATTGGGGAGTTTCTAATATTAACCAAGGGAAAAAGATCTTGATTGGGCATATTGGAAAACATCGGTAGTTGTTCTGCGGCAAAACAAATCATCTGTCCTCACGTTTTAGAGGCAAATAATCGGATTGAATTTGTCGCTAACCCCGTCCCTTGTGACACCTTGTAAATACCGCGCTCCTTGTATACTGCTATTCTTATTTAATAATATCTTATATTCCTTCATAGGCAAATAGTATTAAAAATCAGACAATTGAATTCGTCCCGGAAGGTATATTTAAATGGTGGCTCAAAACTGAAGGGAACTGAGAAAACGGTAACTACCCTCGGATTCCTTTCAAGCCATATAGAAAGCGCTTTCTGGTTAAAACGGCAATAGGTACGAAATTTAATTTTAGAGGTGATATTATGTTACAAGCACTTGAATACAAAGATATTTTAGCCGATATCGAAGAAAATGATCTGTTGAATGATACCATAGGTATTTTACTGGCACGACCTAAATCCGATGCGGGTAGAAGCATCGTTGACAACCTTCCATATTATCACCACCGCTCTGGTAAAAATATCAATTTTTATTTGCCTGGATATGGAGCTTACTGGAATAATGCATACCCTGATGAAGAACATATTGTATCTATTGAGGGTACCATGTGGTCATTTAGCTATTCAATGTATGCCAAGTTTATTGAAGATTTAGAAAAGGAGTCCAGGTGGAAATATTCAGGTGAGAGTGAGCTTATACTATTGGATTACCACAACAAAAAGCTTGACTATTCTAAAATACTTGTATTTCATTTGGATGCGATGCTACAGGATAAAACAATAACTTCTGTTAACAGTTTTTTTGAAAAAGTCTTTAGATATTTTGCACAGAATTCAACTATAGAAAAGTTTCGTAATAGAGTGGGTTTTAAAACTTTAGGTCAAGTTACCCTAGACACTATTTTAGAAAAATTACCGTTTAACTTAGGAACCTTGTTTGTGAAAGCCAAGCATTATGTAATAATAGATGAAGCCAAGAGATGAGAGTAACAGTTGCGGACGTATTTATTTTGTCACTCTGTGAATTTCGTCGTTAGACAGGATGTGGAGAGCCGTATCCTGCGATACGTTTGAGCCTTGTAATATACTCAGCCATAATCCCATGCATATCGACTTTTTATTGAACCACTTCATGAATTGCAAAACGCCTTTCTCTCCTGAGTCAGTTACCCGACATAACTACTGATGTCTGCAAAGCAAGAACAAAATAAATAACCACCTAAATATCTGGCTCTCGTTATGCCAGAAATTCCAGGTGGTTTTATTATTCCTTGAAAACTGGGATCAGCCTGGCGAAATGCTTTTTAGATAACTCATGGAAATAACGTGTCTGGCCCCTCACTTCTTACCAATGCTGCCAGCATCTGTGCTAGGCATACTGTTTTTTCATCTGTAGCAGTTGCGCCAAAATCAGCGAAAGCCCTTTTCAGTTGGAACTTTGCCCAGGTGCGCTGCTCTTGGTCATTGGTGTCCATCACATGCTTGATAAGATCGACCATTTCTTTAAGATCGGGGTCAAAAACAGCCTCGGCTTTTTGAGGTTTGTCGTCTATGGGAGATATTCCTTTTAAGAGCCATTCTAAAGAGCCGCCATAATAATTCGATACTTGAAATAAGTATTCTAGGCTTGGTTTCTTACCATGCTCACAGTCTCTTACATAGCCGTACTTATAGCCAATGGGCTCTCCAAAAGCTGTCTGCGATAATGAGCCACGGACTTTTTTTTAGCGTATGCCTATTTCTTTGTAATTTGGTTCTGATTGATTAGAGTTTTCCATAGTTCTCCCTCTTGTATCCTATAGACGATATTTTGATTGACTTTAGCGTCTATGGACTATAGGTGTCTAGGGGACGGGGTTGTTGACAGCAATATAATGCACATTTTGACTTCAATTACGGTGAAACCCAAACAGCAAGGAGTAAACAATTTTGACTGTCGTCTTGCTGTTTGGGTTTCACTTTTTTATATCGGGTTTTTAGTTTTGATATCATTGCGCCAAAAGGTGGTCGTCCCGGTTCCCTGCCGACATTCCTAAACGTGTCAACTTTCTTGTCAATAACCCCGTCCCCCCGACACCCTTCTAAGTATTGGAGTTCTTTCAGCAGTAGAGTAAAATAATTAGAAGAAGATATCTAAGGCTTTATGCCAAGAGGATTATCATAGATATGCTCGTAAAATAAGAGCCATAATCAGAAGCGGCACATAAACTTTTGGGCGTGCCAATTTAATTGAAGGGAGTACGGGTATGGAAGCACGAGACCAGATGAACAATCATATGGTGAAAAAACTATTGGTTGCTATGTTGCTCGTTTTAGGAGTAATTGCAATTCATTTCAGTCAAGGCGCCTGGGCGGCGGATGAGACTTCTCTAACCGAGCAGAAAAACGAGAATTTTCAAGTTGACCGTTCAGATCCGGGCTTCAGAGGGAATCAAGGAGAAATGAACGAGGCAGCATACAGAGAGTTTAAAAGAGCGGACGATAAATTAAATGCAATCTATGCGCAGATATTTGTCAAATATAAAAATAACAAATTGTTTTTGGACAAACTCACCAGTGCAGAAATAGCTTGGATTAAGTTTAGAGATGCTCATCTTGAATCTATCTATCCGGAAAAAGATACAACCATGCATTACGGAAGCGTCTATCCTATGGTTTACTATATTGGAAAGGCTAACTTGACTTGGGATAGAGTAAAACAATTAAACCAGTGGCTGATTGACTATCCAGAGGGGACGCTCGGGTTAGGCAGCCGGGGGCAGATAAACGCCGATACGGCAAAAAGCAGTGAAAAAACTGATCCGAATGGTCCAATGTTAGTGCAATTTGGGTCAAATGTTGCATCTTTTGTTCCCAATGGCTGGAAACTAATTAAGCAGGCATCGGGAGATTTAAATGAGGATGGTCTGGATGACATTGCCGGTGTGATAGAATATGACGCTCCTTATCGCAGGGGTTTGGAAGAAGCGCCGCCGCGTATTTTGTTTATCGCACTGAAAGAGAAAAATGGATATCGTTTATCCATTCAAAAAAATAAGTTTATTCTCAAGGCGGATGAGGGCGGAGTTTGGGGTGATCCGTTTCATAGCATATCAGTTGACCGTGGGTCATGTTTAATTACATTTTACGGCGGGAGCAATTATCGATGGGCATACGATCTTAGATTTAGATATCAAAATGAGGGATGGTATTTAATAGGGTTTACCGCAGAAAATTGGTATACAGGAACTGGAAACGGAGAAAAAGAAGATTATAATTTGCTTACTGGTGTTGAGATTATTTCAACGGTTGAAAAGAATGCTATAGTGCACGAAGAAGCTGTCAACAGAGGCAAAAAGGTGATCAACTTAAAAGATATTTCTGAGCCTTTTGATGTTGTAAAGAAGTGAAGCGGCCGTGAAAGTAGGATGTCGAGGACGGGGTTATTGACAACTCATCGCCTTAGAAGTGAATAATCGCATCGAAGTTGTCAACACCCCCGTCCCCTGACACCACATTGATAAACACATTACAAGACGCTCGTAGGGATGCTGAACCGCTGCGCGGCTCCACACCCCACAGCTTTATCGTTACGCAAAAGTTAGAGAAAGAGTGTCGGGGATATTAATATTTTATTTGGCTTTCCCCAGAATGAATTCTGCCTATAAGGAATCCGCTTCCTGTGCCTAAGAGCTTGTTATCATAATCACTTTCTTTTCCAAACATTGCATTCCTGTTTTAGTCGATTTCTTCAGGACGCATTATTGAACTCAGAAATTGCTATGATAAAAGTGACCCTCTCGGCATATCCGAAGTCTTAACCTGGATGTCGACAACCCCGTCCCCTGACACCATATTAGCTTATTCCCCCATATGGTTTAACAATAACTCTTGAAATTTGTTTATATGCAGATTTGTCTTATCTAATCCTGCCTGCAATACACTTCCGATGGTGGAGGCGGCCGACGGCAGCCTGTCCGGCGTGACTCTGTGATCGACAAGGACCTGGAGGAAGCTAAGATACGGAAAGACGAAGTTTTGTTGATGGATGCGGCCATGGTCGATATTGACCAGACCTAAAGGAGCGTTACATGAACGGTCGGGAAAGCAAGTGGTCTGCATCTTTTTATGATGAGGCCGGTTTGACTATAACGCGACGCACGGTCCCGTTCTCTTGGCACCTCCGGTCATCGCCTTCATATGGGTTTATTTAGTTTAGGAAGCGTTGAAGGGGGGATTCTTGTTTTAACTTCTTCAATGAACATCTTTTTTGTTTTTTGAAATATCTGCTCGATTCCTGAACTGTCGAACCAAACCAGCCTAGAAAAATACTCGGTATTTGCCTTTAGTTGAGCATAAGTTTTTAACAGAGTGTTTTTCGGCAAATCACTAATTTGGACGTGTCCGTTTACTAGATCAGAAAGTATAACAAAGCATATGATTTCTTCACCGTTGACACTCATTGCGTGAGTCATTTCTCTAAAATTCTCTATTTCATCAGTTTCATCTTCAGAGAAAATATTAGTCATATTGCGATTCATCCCATCTTTTTAAAGGTGTGTGTCAACTCTAGATAATTTTCTCTTCCGATTGAGAACCATCTGGATTGTCGGTTATAAAACTGTGCAATTGTGGCACTAAGATGCCATCAATGCGAACGAAACGAATAATTTCCCAAACTACAGGATCGTTTTTTACCTTGACCGAAGTGATAATTAGCTCCAGTACCTTTTCGCTCCTAATATAATCGATTCGTTCAACGATACTGTTTTGTTGATTATTCCAATAGTATTCGGTTATACTTATTTGTTTGTCTGCTTCTTGTATTGTAATCTTCGTACTAATTACTTTGTTTACACACTTTTGTAAATTTTTTAGATAATCAATTGCATGATTATAAACTGGTATAGAATCAATTTCTAGTATCTCATTTTGATCTAAATAATTGAGATCAAAATAGTCCTCTGGAGTTAATTCAATTGCTTTCCAGTCTAGATCACCTTCTTCCTGAAACTGGATTATAATATCAATCATTTCTTAATTTGCCTCCGTTCTCCTAAATCTCTACCTGCAAATATTTTTTTATCTACTTTAAAAATCCATCCCTCAAAACATGTGCACGTCCCAGATACATCTCGAAGGGCTGTCTCAACTGTTATCTTCTTTATTATGTATAGAGAATTCCTTCAGAATCAATTGTATTGTACACACCAATTAAACGCGACATACCCGGAAGACTATCCTCTTTATATCCTGATTCTTTTAACCCTGATATGACATGGAAGAGAACCTTTTTCCATTCTGATGTAAATGACCATTTTGATACCATAATAGGACCTTGGGAGTTTAATAATTGTTCAGTATGTCCCAAAACCGATTCCCACTTAGAGTCTATAACCAGACTATCATCTTCCCATCTCATGTTCCATACATTAGCAAAGGTGTTCGATGGCCAATGTAATGATATTTCACCAGACGGGTTATTTCTTAGCTTTTCAAGAATATCCAAAATATCATCTATCATAGAACTAATATCATACCTATAGCATAATGGGATATATATGGCTTTCCAAACCATAATAGCTTTTTCGGTCATCATCGGAAATACTGTTTCGATAGCAGTTGACAGGGTTATAATCTTCTACATCAAATATTCCTGTGTATCTGGGACAACTTGCCTGTATCCAAAAATCCATTATTATTTACCTCTCAGCCCCACGTTTTTTTGTTTCTGCATCATTCTTTTCTTCGATAAATACTCGTTTATTCTTAACCATCACTGAGATTTGTTTATAAAATGGTGGTATAAGTGCTCTATAGAAATATGCTTATGTAAAAACAAAGACTGTCGGCAGTTCATTTGCCGACAGTCTTTGTATAAAGCATCTTACTTAATAGCACAAACTTGCTCTTGTATCTTATTCCTTGGCCGCATTAGCGGCGATATTCAAGACATCCTTAAAGATGGGAAAAGGGCGGTGCGTAAGAGAGATCCAGCATTCCTAGTTCTACGGTCATGCCGTTCCATACCGCTGTAGCCAGAACATTGGCCCGAAGATGTCGGGGGACGGGGTTGTTGACAACTCATCGCCTTAGAAGTAAATCATCACATCAAAGTTGTCAGTACCCCCGTCCCCCGACACCGCACAAACAACATCCATTCATAATGTAAACATCTCCAGAACTCGTTTTATTTCAATAACGATTTATATTTTGCGATCAATAATATATAGAACTACAGCGACACATAAAATAGATGCAATAAAACCCAAAGCAAAAAGAATAGTTAACTTAATGTAATTAGGCCCCTTAAATACTTTTTCTCCCATTTTATCTTTAACCAGGGCCTCCAAAGCCGATATTTCTTCCGCATTGAGAAACCTTTTGGGAATGATAAAAGCAGAAGCCTTTGATGTCAATAGAAAGAATGCGTCTTTGTTT
>NZ_AFGF01000086.1 GCF_000219125.1 Acetonema longum DSM 6540 | reverse complement strand
CCCTCGCCAATCGAGTCCTGGGAAGTGAAGCGGAATTTGCTAATTCGATAGAAGCCAAAGAAATAGTGGATAAAATGACTACATCTATTGAAGTGGCGGCATTAGAAGACCAGCTGAAGAAATTTCCGGAATATGACTCGAAATATTCGCTAGAAGTCAATATTACGCCATTCTTTACAATAACGGTGGTAAGGAACAACTGCAGGGTGCATTGATGCTGGGCGGTATGATGACAGGTTCTATGGCGGTCACTATAGCAACAGAAGTAGGAGATAATGCCTTGGATGGCAAGGAACTTATTACTCCGGATGTCATGCTTGCTGCCTTGGTTAGTAGTAAGCTGAAGTTAGAGGTGCTGTTAAGGGGCCGACTAATCCTGCTTCGGGATTACGAACTGCTGAGCAAGCTGGAATATCAGTTAATGACGCTACAAGAATTCAAAATGCCGCAAGCCGTACCAATCAAGAAATTATTGTTGTGGGCAGTAGAGCAAACGGAACTTCTTCTTTGACTTCAGATTGGGATTATATACTGTCTGGCAACTCAGCCCAGCGGCATTCAGCCATGAGTTCCTTGCCAAGAGGAACGGCTGGAGGTGGGATTAACTCAATGGGTAGAGAAACAGGTATTGATATCTTTACTAACTACCTAAATACGCCTGCTAAGTTTAGAGTGGAACTTGATCCAACAAGACCGCATGTTATATTTAGACCATAAAGAATGGGAGGTTTCATGTTTAAGATACTAACTCTACCAAAATTGATTCTTTTAAATCAATACGTTCAAGGGGTAGCCAATCGGGAAGATATTTTTCCTTGGTATTCATCTCTCGATGAGAATTCAAAACAAATAATAGTTAAAGAAATATGGATATTGGCTACTCAGGCAAAGGTTCTTGAAGATGATTTAATTACGGCTACTGCCGAAGCAGGTTTAAAGCCTACTCATAATTCGGTACAAATGTTAAAAATAAACAAAATGCCATTTCATAGAAGAGGATACGAACTGGCTAATTTAAAAGGAACTGTCCTCGACCAAGCATTTTTATTGGTATTAGAGTGTTTCGTATTGGCCGAACGTAGAAGAAAAGAATTGGAAGAACCAGATAAGTGCACCCATTGGTGGCATAAAGATTTATCGGATAAAAATGTAATAAGGAAATTTTAAACAATAACTAGAATGGTGGCACTGGGATAATCACCGTTTGACACCTTATTTTAAAGCGAACAACAACCAGCGGAACAGCGGACATAAGTTCGTTGCTCCGCTGGTTGTTTAGACGAAACAAATGACTCGCAGACCAGTTAACTGCAGTCGAGGATTTTTCGCCAAAGAGTCGCCGCCATTTAAAAGTGTCAGGGGACGGGGTGCTGACAACAAGATTAAGACTTTAGGAAAAGACTCGCGGGAACGGTTCTTTTGACGAGTAGTCGGTAAAATGATATCCTCAAAAGTAGAGGTGATACCAGAGAAGTGTCAGGGGATGGGGTTGATGACAACGGGATTAAAACTTTGGGTATGTTGAAAGGGCCACATTTTAACATAGTAGTTTCTGAATAAATAGAGCGTCTTGAAGAAACCAACTAAAACAGGAATTCAGTGTTCGAAGACTCGAGGGGACGGTTCTATTGATGAGAATGAAGTAAAATGATACCATCAAAAATAGAGGTAATAACCATGCTCCGAAAAGCCCGATAACCCAGCAAAAGCGGGATCTATCACATCATGCTACGAGGCATAAATAAACAAATTATGACTAAAACAGGAATTCAGCGTTCGGAAAAGAAAGTGATTATGATAACAGACGCTTAGGCACAGGGAGCGTTTCTTACAGGCAGAATTGATTCCGAGGCTTAATAGCACAATTGTTTTTTGTAAAGCCTAGTAGAATGTCAACATCCCCGTCCCCTGACACTACCTACTGCACGAACTCCATAGGTTAGCCACAAGTAAGTCAGCAGGAGGAGTTTCTGGTGAATTGGCTGCGCAAGAGACAAAAGCAGCTTGGGAGTTTGCGGAAAAGGCTTTTAAGGAGCTGATAAAATGATTTCGGACACGTCAAAGAAATGGATTGAGGCAGGAATTGTATTAGGAGAAGACCCAAAAGCAAAAGTTCTATGCCCGGAATGTGCTAAAAGCGAATTAGAAGTGCAGGATATTCGAAGCGAATTTGAGCCGGAATTGATCGAACGGATTATAAGGTGCCCAGTATGCGGGAAATATAATGCGTTGAGAATGAGACGTCCCCTGAAAGATACTTAAGTTGGCGCTTGGTCTTACTACTGAACTCCGCGCCCCAAGATACTATGCTCTTTTAGGCATTGGGTATATTTTTGAAAAAACAAGTAATCTGGAGGTTTGTGTCAATATCACTGAAGATACAGATAATGTGGTTACTGATTCTTTAGCGCTTCCGTCAGATAATGTACACATAGGTATATCAAATGAGTATGCTCAAACTATTTTAAGTACCGCAGTGAAGGTGTGTAATAGCCTGAGTACTTTACCTTCTGGTATTTTGACTTTTAATATTGGCGGCTACAGTGATTATGGCTCTAATCAAGTTATATTCTCGAAAATTACCAGTATTATAATTAGATTATTAGTAACAAGACAAGACAATAGTGACTGTGAAGAATTAAAAAATATTATTAGGAATGAGTTAGAAAAATCATTAATGGATATTTAATTAACTCAAAATCCGCAGGTTACATCCCAGTTTACAGAGTGACACCGGGGACGATCACCTTTTGGCACATTATTTGCAAAGCTTGAGGAAAGATTCCCGCTGGCGCCAGCGAGAATCTATGTGAATATATATGGCTAGCCAGAGTTCAATGATGCTATGAAGAGCCGGATGCCTTAATAGGGCACGTCCGGTTCTGTGAGGGGGGGCACGCGAAGAGACTCGAGGGGACGGTTCTCTTGACGAGTAGCGGGTAAAATGATATCCTCAAAAGTAGAGGTGATAACCATACACTGAAAAGCCCGACAACCAAAAGAAAAAGCGGGAAGAGATTAATCGGCCAATTAAAAATATGATAGGGATATCGACGAGACAGATTGCCAGACTGACGGGGATTAGTCAAAGTGTAATTGTGCGAGCATAACACAATAACCGTCCCACGCGCTAAGAGGCGCACGAAGTAAAATGGGTGGGAACCCCGTTTGGGAAGGCCTAGCCAGCCACCCGGTATCTAGCCTTGGGCCAAAACGGCAACGCCAGGTCTAAGTGTAGGCAAGAGAGGTAGTAGGCACAACCATTGCAAGGTATACAGCGATGAGCCAGTATAAGAACTGGTAGATCAGGTGAACGGTCTAAGAGGAGGATCCTTAGATAGTGGCCTGAATCGTGAAGGATTCGTCTTTACAGACAAAGGATTAAACAATAAATTAATAAACTTAGCAGCTCAGTATGGTATAAGCGATGAGACAATTAATGGTTATAAAAATGAATTTGCTTCTATACCAGCATTATACAGCGGAGAATCCGAAACCTATTTAAAAGATGGATCCAAGCTATCAACTATTCCAGCACCTGAAAATTCTGCGGCGCAAATTGAGAAACCGCGGCGAACTGATTATTTTGGAGTAAATGGAAATGTCGGAAAAGAGCTATTTGGTGTTGGTGGTGGAATGATAATGGACAGATACGGAAATCTTTATACTTCAGTTTCTGTAAATACAGGAAAATCAGGAACTGTTATCTCTGGTTCAGTTATCCAAGGCGGACTAAATCAACCTACAGTTCCAACATCTAAAGAAATGAAAGATTTTTTACCCGGACAAAGTGTTAATGTATCTACTGGGGTTGGCTTTGGTTCTGGTAAAACAACAAGCATTCCACTAGGAAAGACTGCAACAGAATGGGGACTCTATACACCACAGGTAGGGGCTAGTGTAAACCAAACGTTTGACCTCAACGCTCGCATTTTTGGGGTCGAATGGATGTTTGGTAAGCAGTGATATTCTGTATGGAGAGTATGAAGTATTTTATTGAATTTGGAGAGGTGAAAATGAAACAGAATAGAAAAGAATATCTGATTTTTGTATTGCTCGTAGTAATTGCTGCCGGGGTATTAGTAAGTACAGTGATGCAGACTTCACAGTCTATGTCGGAGTCTATGAATAAGGAAAACGAACTAAAAAATATGTTTCATTCAATTAAACCTCCTCCAGGTGCTGTATTAAAGGATGTAGAATCAATTCATAAAACGACCAGTGCATCCGCCGGTGGGAAATATATCACGCAATTAACCTATGACGAGATTCGTACATATTATGATAACGAGCTAAAAAAAGCTGGATGGACTTTTTTAAAAGAAGAACCTCTTAGAGATTGGGGAAAGGAGTTTGGCGGGAGGACGATTCAATATAAAAAAGAAGATTATTTTTTAGATTTGGACTATTATGGAAGCCGTGAAAAGGAATTTGGATTTACATACGAGTTATATATCAGTTGGGGAGTATACCTTTTTAGTAGTATTGAAAGAATAGATGTCTGATTAATTTAAATGTTGCTAGAGGTTTTTAATGAAGCAGGGAGTAATTTAGGTATAGTGAAAATTGACTTAAATAAAGTTCCTTCACTTCAATTGCGAGGATGGGAAATATACCCACGTGTTAAACAGACTCGAGGGGACGGTTCTCTTGATGAGAATGAAGTAAAATGATACCATCAAAAATAGAGGTAATAACCATGCTCCGAAAAGCCCGGTAATCCAGCAAAAGGGGGATCTATTACATCATCCTACGTGGCATAAACAAGCAAATTATTTTGAAGACGAGGAAGATAGGCAACAATTAACATAGTAGGTCCTGAAGAAACCGACTAAAACAGGAATTCAACGTTCGGAAAAGAAAGTGATTTATGATAACAAATGCTTCGACACATGGAGCGTTCCTTACAGGCAGAATTCCATGATTAATAGAAAATGTTTTTGTAAAGCCTAAAAGAATGTTAATATCCCCGTCCCCTGACACCACCCTTCGACGTATACTGTCTGAAGTCGGAGGAGTACATAACCTATTTAAAGTTATCGAAAAAGTAAAATTAAATTTGGTGAGGTGATTCAAATTAAACTTGAACCTACGCTATCTAAATCATTTAGATATGCCAGCCTTATAAGAAGATGGGGATCCTTTGGGATTGACCTTATCGTTGTAATACTTCTGAACACTTTAGTATCTGCGATATTAATATTGGGTTTTGAAACTTTCCTACACTTTAATTCACAAGATCATCCCAGATACATAGCAAAGATTTGTATGTCCTCAATATTGGTAATATACC